>JBJESZ010000057.1:0-1830 GCA_051883055.1 Emergencia sp. | reverse complement strand
GATTTATTGACGAGATACCATACTGGACAGCAGAAAAACATGGAAAGAAGTACAGGCTGATGTATCAGGTGTATACACATCCGAAATACAGAGATTACGGTCGGAAATTCTTTGAAGGAGTAGATCAGCGTTATACCGAATACGCAAAAAAATTGGAGGGTAAGCTTGGGATTCCTTATCAAAAGCTGACACCACTGATTTTTATTCTGATTCGGGCGTGCGTACATTTCGCTTTGTTTGAGGATAAGTTTTATTTGGAATCCCAGATAGAAGTGCTGAAAGAAACTCTTGAACTATTTATTATGAAGTATAATCCGAAATTAAAGGAGGAAACGATATGAGTAAAATGATTAAGCGTATTGCGCTCGTGTTGCTGGCGGTTGTTGTTTTGGCTGCCGCTGCGTTTATTGGACTATATTTTACACGAATCCTGACTATCTGCAGCATTGAGCAGATTACAGATTACAAGGATGGATACAATCTTTATTGCATGGATATCAAATACGATTACAGTCTTGATGACATAATCGATTACGGAATTACGAACGATCAGACGATGATTGACGCAATTCTGAAAGAATCACTCCCGCTGATCCCTGCAAAGATTAAAGTGCCTGATTACAGCTGCACGTCTTTCACACTGACTGATACGGACGGAGATGTTCACATGGGACGAAATTACGATTTCAGAAAAGACACATCCGCCATGGCGGTCTACTGCGCTCCGAAGGACGGCTATAAATCTGTTGCTTTTGCTGCACTCGACAACGTTTCAGCAAACGTGCCGGATGAGAGTACGGCCAAAAAGCTTGCGACTCTGACTGCACCATTTATATGCCTTGACGGCATGAATGAAAAGGGAGTGTCCATCGCCGTGCTGACATTGGACAGCGAGCCAGTGCGCCAGAATACCGGCAAGCCTGTAATCACGACCACCCTTGCAATTCGTCTTGTTCTTGACAGGGCAGCGACCACAGAGGAAGCGGTAGAGCTTCTGAGCAACTATGATATGTTTTCATCCAGCGGCAGAGACTATCATTTCTACATTACCGATGCATCGGGTGATGGCAGAGTTGTGGAATATGACCTTGACAGCGAGAACAGGAACCTCATTTCAACGCCGACAGAGGCGGTTACCAATTTCTTTATCCGCCATAAGGATAAGGTGCTTCCAAATCAGAAGAATGGTATCTACGGCCACGGCAGAGAGCGCTATGACGCCGTGATGAAAGTGCTGGATGATGAAAAAGGTAATTACACCTGTGATACCGTGTGGAACGCAATGAAAGCGGCGGCACAGAACCCTGATCCGGATGCCATCACAAGCAACACTCAGTGGTCCGTATCGTATAATAATACCAATCTTACAGCCGAGATTGCCATTCGACGCAACTGGGAAGATGTAACGCACTGCGAGCTTGAAAACAAGGTGACGACGCCGGTGAAATGAGTGGTACAGGGTAATAAAATGAAGGAAAACGCAAAAGCTCCTCGCTTCCAAGGCGACGGTACATCAGTTTCACATTCATTTGTTGCATCTGGATTTTCGAGGGCTTTTGCAAGTCCGTCTTTCATCTTCATAAAGACGGACAATTTTCTTTCTTAACTCTGATGTGTAATTTTGACAAGGCGGACTACATATATAACTATACGGTTATTTGGTAAGCCAAACAGCCAACTCCCCTCCCCAAAAGTAGGTTTTTGTTCAATGTTAAGCAGAAGCGAGATAAAGGTGATTAATATGGAAAATGAAAAAGCTTTATTGTTGAAAAGAAATGGTATATTAGTAAACAAAAAGTTTACGGAGTTCTTTTTTCCGTCGGTGCTTAT
>JBJESZ010000056.1:0-1838 GCA_051883055.1 Emergencia sp. | reverse complement strand
CGCCGGTTCGCTCCTGTGACGATGTGGACGAGCAGGCTCTATCCTACGCAGAAATCAAGGCGTTGTGTGCCGGGAATCCTCTTATCAAAGAAAAGATGGATTTAGATATTGATGTTGCCCGCTTGAAAGTGCTGAAAGCTGACCATCAAAGCCAGCAGTATCGTATGGAGGATAAACTCCTGAAATACTTCCCGGCCGAGATCGAGAAGCATACCGGGTATATCCATGGTTATGAAGCTGATATTCAGACAGTAGAAAAAAATCCGCAAATCACGGACGGGTTCTGTGGCATTGAAATTAAAGGCAGACATTACGATGAAAAGCAGGATGCCGGTGAAGCAATCCTGGCTGTATGCAAGGAGACGAAAGCAACAGAACCTGTTCCTATCGGTAATTATCGTGGGTTTCAGATGGAACTGACCTTCGACAGTTTCCGACACGAATTTGATATTGTGTTGAAGGGTGCCATGAGCCATCGTGTACCTTTAGGTTCAGATGCCAGAGGTAATCTTATTCGTCTGGATAATGCACTTGCCGGTATTCCGGAACGGTTGGAGAGCGCAAAAGAACAGTTGGCCAACCTGCAAAATCAGCAGGAAGCAACAAAAGCAGAGCTGGGCAAACCTTTCCCCCAGGAAGCGGAGCTTGTTGCTAAAAGTCAACGGCTGGCAGAGCTGGATGCGGCCTTGAATATGGAAGATACCGTGGAAAGCCATGAAGAGAGAAGCAGTTCAGATCGCCCCTCTGTCCTGGCTGACCTGAAGGAAAAGTCAGAGTCCATTCCTCCTGCAAATAGGCACACTGATTATCACGAGGAGGTGTTGTAATGGCAAAGAGAGATCAGGATGTTCACTTTCTTGCGTCTAAAGAAGAAGTTGAGCGTATTCATCAGAAGATGGAGGAAATTGGTGTCAGAAGTATGGGGGCTTATCTCAGGAAAATGGCGCTGGATGGTTACTGCATCAATCTTGATTTGCAGGATGTAAAAGAACTGGTCTCTCTCCTCCGCAGATGCAGTAATAACCTGAACCAATATGCCAAACGTGCAAATGAGACCGGCAATATCTACGAAGCCGACATCAAAGATCTGCAGGAGCGCCTGGATAAAATCTGGGATGGTATGAAAGACGTTCTGGTGCATTTGTCTAGCATTCAATAGTTTCACCGATTAGGTGAGAGCTGCAGGAATTTCCTGCGGCTTACATAGGCAGCGACATCATTGCGTGTTTTTGCTGCTGGATGTACAATATAAGTGAAGAAAGGAGTTGTTCCTATGAAGATGATTTTGAAAGTGCTGGCACTTCCTGTGCTGTTGATTGTAAAATTAGTATGCGTTCTGGGCAATTTGCTCACGAATATTTCTTCTTATATCATTGGGCTACTGTTACTAATCATTATCGGGTGTGCTATTTATTGCATCGTGCAGTCTATGTGGACAAATTTGGCTATTCTCGCCGGCATGGGGCTGGCGGCATTCCTTGCACTGTTCGGTTTGGTATGGTTGGTAGTTAAAGCAGAAAACTTGAACGAATATCTTGGGCAATTCCTTCGTTCTTAAAAAGAATAAATAGTGATTACAGGAAAGTCACCTCCGGGTGGCTTTTCTGTTTGAAAAGGACGGTGATGAAATGGCAGCTACACGCTTGATTGCACTTCATATCAACAAAGGAAAAACTGTGGCTCAGTGTCTTGCTGATCGCACGGACTATTCGCAAAATGCGGCAAAGACCAATGATGGCGAGTTCATCAGCTCTTATGAATGTGATCCCAAAACGGCTGATGAAGAGTTCCTGCTTACTAAGCGTCAGTATCAGCACATCACCGGGAGACAGCAGAAG
>JBJESZ010000055.1:0-8996 GCA_051883055.1 Emergencia sp. | reverse complement strand
AGCACTACTTTGTCATCCCTAAGGGAAAAACTCTTAATGCCACGCGAAAAGTGCCGATTGCAGATGCAATCTATCCATTTTTCGAGAAGTGGTACGGAGATGGAAAGGACATATATCTTCTAAAGATGGGCAGGAGTCAGGGTGATAAGCCGGTTAATTATGATTATTACAGAACAAACTTCATGAAGCTTATGGATAATCTGGACTGGCCATATACTATCCATGCGACAAGACATACCTTTACTTCTCTCCTTGCAGATCTGGACGTTTCACCTACTATAAGGTCAAAACTTGCAGGTCACTCTCAAGGAAATGTAACCGAAACAGTCTATACACATCTTGATATTAATGTTCTGCTTGATGCGGTTAACAAGCTGGAATGTTTCATCGACTAATGCCATTATTGGACAAAAAAAGAGATGCTATCCTGTGTAATGCATCTCATACATTTTATCGATTTGTTGCAAGTGTGTTGCAAGTACGTTGCAAGTAAATCCATTTTTAGCGTTTTTCTTCAATTCCCACAAAAGAAAAACCCCTGCAATTGCAAGGGTTTTGATTCTTTGTGAAAGTCGAAATTCGATAATCGAAATTATCTCTTTGAGAACTGAGAAGCCTTTCTTGCCTTCTTTAGTCCGTACTTCTTTCTTTCCTTCATTCTGGAGTCTCTAGTTAAGAATCCTGCAGCCTTCAGAGGAGCTCTGTAAGCTTCCTTGTCAGCCTGGCAAAGAGCTCTGGAGATACCGTGTCTAAGAGCTCCGGCCTGTCCTGTGAATCCACCACCATTTACAGTAGCGATTACGTCGAACTTACCTTCACATCCAGCGACAATGAAAGGTCTCTTTACTTCTCTTCTAACGATTTCCATTCCGAAGTAATCTTCTAAGTCTTTCTTGTTTACAGTGATTTTTCCAGTTCCAGGGATTAATCTAACTCTAGCAACTGAATGTTTTCTTCTACCTGTACCCTGGTATTGTAATTTTGCCATTGTTTATTCCTCCCTTTCCTTAAAATTCTAATGTTTCCGGCTTCTGAGCAGCATGTGCGTGTTCAGGTCCAACATATACCTTCAGCTTCTTAAACATCTGTCTGCCAAGCTTTCCCTTAGGAAGCATGCCCTTAACAGCGTGGTTAATAATTTCTTCAGGTTTCTTAGCCTGTAACTTTTCAAAAGATAATTCTCTCAGTCCACCTGGATATCCAGTGTGTCTCTTGTAGATCTTTTCTTTTCTCTTCTTTCCAGTTACTTCTACCTTTTCTGCGTTGATAACGATTACATAGTCTCCGCAGTCTACGTGTGGTGTATAGATTGGCTTGTTCTTTCCTCTTAGTACGGAAGCAACTTCAGAAGCTAATCTACCTAGAGTTTTTCCTTCTGCATCAACAACGTACCACTTACGTTCTACTTCTGCAGGTTTTGCGATGTATGATTTCATCATTCTTCCTTTCTACCTACTGAGATTTCTCAATCCTTTTCGGTTCTGCCTACTGGAATCGGGTTGCTGCCGGCCATCAAAACCAACAGGGGCGCACGCGCCGCAGCCGATCGTCTTCAGCATTACTAAAAAATAACTTTTAGCTTGCAAGGTTACCGGGCAAAAGCTCTGCCTTGCAACTTTTTCCACTGTCCAAACACAGTGCACGAATATTATACAGCACTGTATTTTCAATTGCAAGAGCTTTTTTTCAAATTACTCTTCAGATTATTCTTTATTTTTCCCCAAATTTATACGAAAGCGGGGTGGACATTCCCCGAATGCGGTGCTATAATCGTGGACGGCGTCGAGAGAGCGCACAAAAACACGTATAAATAGGTACACTATTTAAATAACAATTTCATAAAAAGGGGGTATTTTCCAATGGAAGATTTCAGCTTTCTGTTAACGGTGGCCATAATCATCCTATCAACTAAGTTCCTAGGCGAGGCCTCCGAAAAAGTACACATGCCTCAGGTAGTAGGCGCGCTGATTGCCGGTGTCATCCTTGGACCGTCCGTTCTGGGAGTGGTTTCAGAGACAGACTTTCTGGCAAAATCAGCAGAAATAGGAGTTATCATCCTGATGTTCATCGCAGGTCTGGACACAGATCTGAAGGAGATCAAGAAGAACGCATTTGCCTTCGTGGTCATCGCATTGTGCGGTGTGCTCGTTCCTCTGATAGGCGGCTTCTGCTGCTACTACTTCTTCTTTGACGTGGATGCCGCAAACTCAACCGAGCTGCTGAAGGCAGTATTCATGGGTGTAATCCTGACAGCAACATCAGTAAGTATCACAGTAGAAGCACTTCGCGAGATGGGCAAGCTGAGCGGTCCGGTAGGCAACGCCATCCTTGGCGCAGCCGTACTTGACGACATCATCGGAATCATCATTCTGACAATCGTTACAAGTATGAAGGATCCGTCAGTGAGCATCGCCACAGTGTTCATCAAAATCGGTCTGTACATAGTCGCAATGGCGGTTCTTGCCTTCGTACTGACACGTCTGAGAGACAAGGTGGACAGACTTAAGGAAAAAAGAAGAATCTCCATCTACGTCATCGCACTGGTTCTGGCAGTTTCCTACGCATCTGAAGAGTTCTTCGGAATTGCAGATATCACAGGTGCGTACATGGTCGGCGTAATTCTGTCAACCTTCAAGGTTCGTACCGACATCGCAAAGAAGATGACCGTGCCAAGCTATCTGTTCTTCTCACCTATCTTCTTCGCAAGCATAGGTATCAAAACCGAATTAGGTGGAATGACACCGTCTCTGCTGGTATTCTCTCTGATATTGCTTGTAGTGGCAATTCTGAGCAAAATCGTCGGCTGCGGACTCGGTGCCAAGTTTTGCAGATACAGCACAGAGGACGCCTTCCACATCGGTATCGGAATGGTTTCCAGAGGCGAGGTTGCCCTTATCGTAGCTCAGAAGGGCTACAACATGGGACTCCTGAGCGGAGATCTGTTCTCACCAATCGTACTGGTCGTAATCATTACAACCATCATCACACCGATACTGCTGAAGAAACTAATGAAATAAAAAACTTATGAAACCAAAACAAAAGATGCGTCGCATCGCAGAAGTCCTCGTCGCAAACACGACTGCGGGAAAACTGCGATGCAACGCATCTTTTTTTATCCATAGAGTACACCTATATTTTCATTTCTATCAGTTCATCATAAACAATCTGAAACTCATTTTCACCAACTTTTATATCGAAACAAATCATCTCACTTTCCATGCTAAAACTCCAAGCTATCCGCATTTAACAGAAAATATTTCATGCCCATGATCACAAAGCCTTCCTCATTTCTCCAAGGCTTTTTTGTTCCATTTACTATAACAATCTTCTTAAATGAATCCGGAATACTTCGGAGTGAATTAAGTTCCTGTGTTTGCTTTTCCTCAGAAGTCATATCATAAGCCACCTGAAGGTAATACCTCTGACTGCCCTGGTTTACCACAAAATCGACTTCTAGCTGCTTATGAACTCTCTTTCCGTCACTATTCTTTGCAAATACATCCACAATACCAACATCTACATTGTAGCCACGCACAAGCAACTCATTATAAACAATGTTCTCCATAATATGCGTAGGCTCCTGCTGTCTGAAGTTCAGTCTGGCATTTCTAAGTCCAACATCCGAAAAATAATATTTCAGATTTGCACCCACATATTTTCTGCCTTTAATATCATACCGGGCCGCTTTAGAAATCAAAAATGCCTCTGCCAAATAATCAATATGGTTAGATATTGTTTTATTACTATAATTGATACCTCGTTCACTTTTAAAGGTATTTGATATTTTGGTTGGATTTGTAGGGGCTCCTATGGCAGAAGCAAGAATATCCACCAAAGTTCCAATCTCATCAACATTTTGAATTCTGTTTCGCTCTACCACATCCTTGATATAAACATTGGTAAAAATATTTTTAAGATACTCCGCCTTCTGGCGTTCTACAGAAAATTGTGCCACCTGTGGTAAACCACCGTATATCATATATTCTTCCCAAGCATCATCATAATCCCCATCATAAGCCGCATAGAACTCTGCAAAAGACAACGGATAAATTCTTATCTCATCTCCTCTGCCTCTAAATTCAGTTATAATGTCACTAGATAAAAATTTAGAATTACTGCCGGTTACATATACATCAATATTGCTTATGCGTAGCAGACTGTTCAGTACCTCTTCAAATCGTGGCATAAACTGTACTTCATCCAAGAGCAGATAATACTTCTGTTCATCTTTTATTTCGTCTTTAATATGATGATAACACTTCTTTGGATCTCTCAGCTCCTCATTTTCAATACCATCTAAAGCTATCTCAATGATGTGATCATTATCTACACCACTCTCCAATAAATATTTCTTAAACAACACAAATAATAGGAAAGATTTGCCGCATCTCCTGATTCCCGTGATAATCTTTATCATTCCGTTATCTTTTCTTATTTTTAACTGTTCAAGGTATGAATCTCTCTTAATCTCCATAGTATCGCTCCTTGTTTTTGTGCATTGCACGAATTTTAGTAATTCAATTTTATCACTGAATTGTTTTTATTTCAATAGTCCTTACTATTTTTTGTGTATTTGCACTTTTTATATAATAAAACAAACAAAAGACGCGTCGCATCGCAGAAGTCCTCGTCGCAAACACGACTGCGGGAAAACTGCGATGCAACGCATCTTTTTTACGCTTAATTATTTAACCACTACCTTGTGGAACTTCTTCTTTCCTTTCTGAATCAGAAGCTCGCCGTCTGCGAACATGTCCAGAGTAACCATTGTCTTAGGATCAGTTACCTTTTCGCCGTTGATGGACAGACCGCCCTGTTCAACAGTTCTTCTTCCCTCACCGTTTGAAGGAACCAGACCAAGATCCTTGATAAGAGTCAGCAGACCCTTTCCCTCGCCTTCGAATTCGGCTGCAGCCATCTCAGTTGAAGGAATGTTTGCCGCATTACCGCCGGCACCGCCGCCAAATGCAGCTCTTGCGCCTTCCTGAGCTTTGATAGCCTCCTCTTCACCGTGAACCAGCTTGGTAACCTCGAAGGCAAGAATCTCCTTAGCCTTGTTGATTTCCGCACCCTCAAGAGAAGCCAGACGTCTGACCTCGTCCATAGGCAGGAAGGTCAGCATGCGCAGACACTTTTCAACGTCAGCGTCCGCAACGTTTCTCCAGTACTGGTAGAACTCGTAAGGAGTAGTTCTGTCAGCGGACAGCCACAGAGCACCCTTCTGAGTCTTACCCATCTTCTTGCCCTCGCTGTTTGTAAGAAGAGCGAAGGTCATAGCCTCAACATCAATTTCATTCCATTTTCTTGAAAGCTGCTTACCAGCAATCATGTTGGACCACTGGTCGTTTCCGCCAAACTGCATCTTCACGCCGAAGTCTCTTGCCATAACAGCGAAGTCATAGCCCTGCATCAGCATGTAGTTGAACTCAAGGAATGAAAGACCTGTTTCCATTCTCTGCTTGTAGCACTCAGCTCTCAGCATGCTGTTTACGTTGAAGTGTGTTCCGATTTCTCTTACGAATTCAATGTAGTTAAGAGGTCTCAGCCATGAAGCGTTGTTAACAACGATGGCCTTTCCCGGTTCAGGAGTTTTGTTCTCGTGGCCCGGCTGGTATACACCCTCGTTGCCCTCGTACTTCCACTCTTCGTCGAAGTCCAGGAACTTGTCGAACAGCTTCTTGAACTGTCTGCAGTTCTCGTCGATAGTTTCCACAGTCATCATCTGACGCATGTCCTGACGTCCGGACGGATCGCCGACCATACCTGTTCCCCCGCCGATAAGCACAACCGGAGTGTGACCGTACTTCTGCATGTACATCATGATGATAACCTGCATGAAGTGTCCCACGTGCAGGCAGTCTGCAGTCGGGTCAAAACCGATATAGAACTTTATCTTTTCCTTTCCAAGAAGCTCTCTTACAGCCTCTTCATCAGTAGTCTGCTCGATAAATCCTCTTTCCTTAAGCACGTCAAAGACGTTATCGTGTTCACTAATATTATCAGGAATAAAATTTTTCATTTATGCCAGTATCTCCTTCCACTAATCTATTACATATTGTCCAGCATATCCACACGTCTCTGGTGTCTGCCGCCCTCGAACTCTGTATCCAGCCATGCGTCTACAATTTCCATAGCCAGTTCAGGAGCAGTAGTTCTCCCGCCCAGAGCAAGAATGTTTGCGTTGTTGTGCTGCTTTGTCAGAGTTGCCATCTCAACAGATGTGCAAAGTCCGCATCTTACACCCTTAACCTTGTTAGCCGCGATTGAGATGCCGATTCCTGTTCCGCATACAACGATGCCCAGGTCAGCCTCTCCTGAAGCAACAGTCTCACCGCACTTCTGTCCGAAAATCGGATAATCTACAGAATCCTCAGAATGAGTTCCCAGGTCTTTTGTATCCAGGCCCCTTGCCTCCAGATGTTCCTTAATCTGTTCCTTCAGTCTAAAACCGCCGTGGTCGCTTGCCAGTGCAATAATCATTTTGTCTACCTCTTTTTCTACTTTCTTAATGTTATATCCTGCAGATTTCAGCATTCTGTTCATTACAGAAAAGCCGACTCCCTTTTCCTCTATAGCCGCAGCAAGAATTGCGTCCGCTCCGTGCTTGTCTGCCGCTCTCAGCTCGGCGAAGAAGTGCTTAGCCGCCTTCTCAGGGTGCTCGCTGTCGTAGTTTATAACGACAACCTTTTCTCCGAGAGCCTCCCTCTCCGCTCTGTCCATGTCTATGGCTGCAAAAACAGCCTCCCTGTCATCACCCTCATATATTGTCATATGAGCCTTCGGTGCATAGTGCCTATACTTCATGCCCGGAGCCTTGGGATGAAAATCCCTGCCCTCTTCCTTAAGTTCATCGGGTCTTCTGTTAAGCGTAGGATCCAGGGCAACAGGCTTGTGCAGAATAGCCTCTATATCTCTTGACGTAATCATTCCCGGTCTCAGAATCATCGGCTCATCGCCTGTCATGTCAACGACTGTGGACTCTATACCGAACTCACAGTCATCGCTTACGATTATGGCATCAACCCTGCCATCCAGATCTTCTATAACGTGCTCCGCCGACGTTGGGCTCGGCTTTCCGGACAGGTTCGCACTCGGCGCCGCAATGGGGCATCCGCTCTCCTCTATCAAAGCAAGCGCAACCTCATTCGACGGCATTCTTACGCCAACCGTATCCAGCCCTCCCGTGGTCACATCAGGCACCACAGGCTTTCTCCTTACTATCATTGTCAGAGGACCCGGCCAGAAAACATCCATCAAAGCCTCCATATCCGGGGTAACCGTATCAGTGAGTTTTGATAGATCTTCCTCCCTGGCGATATGAACGATCATCGGATTGTCGGACGGCCTGCCCTTGGCCGCGTACACCTTGCCCACAGCCTCAGGATTCAGCGCGTCGGCTCCGAGACCGTAAACCGTTTCCGTCGGAAAAGCCACCAGACCGCCGTCAGCTATAATCTGTGCGGCCTGTTTAATCTCGTCCTCTGTATCCTTAAAAATCTTAGTTTCCAATTTATTTTCCTCATTAGAAGTTCTTCATTTTTTCAGCCTGGTCGCTTGTGATCAGACCGTCGATAATTTCATCCAGGTCGCCGTCCATGATAGCGCTCAGCTTGTACAGTGTAAGCCCGATTCTGTGCTCTGTAACACGGCCCTGCGGGAAGTTGAAGGTTCTGATTCTCTCACTTCTGTCGCCGGAACCGACCTGGCTCTTTCTCGCGTCGGAGATTTCCTTATTCTGTTCTGCAAGCATCATGTCGTAAAGTCTGGACTTCAGAACCTTGAATGCTTTTTCCTTGTTCTTTATCTGTGATTTTTCGTCCTGACAGGTTACAACCAGTCCTGTAGGAATATGGGTAAGTCTAACGGCTGAGTCTGTAGTGTTTACGCACTGGCCGCCGTTTCCGGATGCTCTGTAAACGTCAACTCTTACGTCGTTAGGGTTCAGGTCAACCTCTACGTCGTCGACTTCAGGAAGTACGGCAACTGTTGCCGCAGAGGTGTGGACTCTGCCTGCAGATTCTGTTTCCGGTACACGCTGAACTCTGTGAACGCCGCTCTCATACTTAAGTCTGGAGTAAGCGCCCTTACCCTTGATAAGTACAACGGCTTCCTTTACGCCGCCGATACCTGTATCGTTGACGTCCATAAGCTCTGTCTTCCAGCCGCGTCTTTCCGCATATCTCATATACATTCTCAGAAGCTCCTGAGCGAACAAAGCAGCCTCTTCGCCGCCTGTTCCCGCTCTCACTTCAAGAATTACGTTTTTCTCATCGTTAGGGTCCTTAGGAAGCAGAAGAATCTTAAGCTCTTCCTCGTTCTTTTCAATCTGCTCTTCCAGCTCGTTGATTTCCATCTTGGCCAGGTCACGCATTTCCTCGTCAGATTCCAGCTCTACGATTTCCTTTGCGTCCTTAAGCTCTTCCTTTGCCTTCTTGTACTCGGCATACTTCTTAACGATGGGCTCCATTTCGCCCATATCCTTAATGTATTTCTGCCATACCGGCTGGTTGTTGATAACCTCCGGGTCTGACACCTTCAGAGACATCTCTTCATACTTTTCAACAATAAAGTCTAGTTTATCAAACATGTCCTTCTCCTTGATTTATCAAAGCTTACAAATTTCATCTAATTTATTATTTTACCACATTATGCACATTTAAGGAATGTTAAAAAACCGGAAATTTCGAAAAATTTCCGGTCTTGTGTCTTCTGATTATATAGATTACAGGTTGTACTTGTTCTTGAACTTTTCAACACGTCCACCACGGTTGATGAACTTCTGCTGTCCTGTAAAGAACGGATGACATGCTGAGCAAACGTCAAGTCTTAGCTCTTCAGTTATTGACTTAGTTACAAAGCTGTTTCCACATGCGCAAGTTACTTTACATTCCTTATAATCAGGATGGATTCCTTCCTTCATGTTATACCTCTTTCCTGCTCGGACACATCCGTGCATAATATTACTGTTTCTTCACAGCTTGTTGATTATATCACAG
>JBJESZ010000054.1:4896-9252 GCA_051883055.1 Emergencia sp. | reverse complement strand
GCACCCGGCATGCAGAACAAAAATACTAATATCAGAAAGAAAAACAGTAAACTGTCATCCATGCGCTTTCCTTCACAGCATGACATAATATATACCTCCTATCGTTCTTATATAGTACATATTATGAATCAGGCACGCATTTGGTTCTATCCAATTAGAACGGGGTGTCTGCACACGGTTCAAGACTGTCACATGCATCAAAACCCACAGCTTCCGGCATATCGGCCGGACTATCCTGCGCATCTTCATGTGCAGCCTCTTCATGCACAGGTTCATCATCTGCCTCCGCAGGGGCAGCCTGCCTTCTTGCCATTTCCATTCTCGCTCTGCGTTCTTCTTCAATAGCACGTCCTTTGGCTACTGCCTTGTCAGTGTTATTCTTCAGATACAGATCGGTCATCTTCTGCATCTCCCACGGAGTCAGAGTAATACCCTTGCTCATCTTCTCATGGAATTCATCCCATTCACGGATATCATACTTAGGATCGTTTCCGTTCCAGGAGACAAGGTTAAGTTCCCTGTTCCATCCGGAACTGCTCTTGTTGATTACTCCTAAATGTTCCTTAATCTCATATGAAATTCTTTTATCCGGCATTGGTCTTCTCCATTTCCATGCCAGTCAGCTCATGGTTATATTACAATAATTTACATTATTTGTCAACCATTTATTTCCATTTATTTTACATTCCGCAAGCTTCCATCGCTTTTTTGATCTCAGCAGGAATGATTCTGCATTTTTCCTCTGAGACAGATGCGACGGAAACTCTTACTCCCTTTGCAAGAGGAACAGTGAAGATGCCTTTCTCTTCAAGCTTTGATGCTACTGCGTCCGGATCATCGCAAGGTATGGATACGAAGAAGCCTGCATCGAAAGGAACTGTCACCAGGTCAACCTTTTTCGCTTCTTCCTCAAACGCCTTGCCTCTTCTCAGAAGCATCTCTCTGATTTCGGCTCTTTCTCTGGTCACTCTTGCCAGGAGTTCTTCATCAGCGTAGATTCTTGCCATCACACTCTGTCCTGCTCTGGAGCAGTTCGACCAGCTTCCTCTTGATGAGAATTCTCCTACACTCTTGAATTCCTTTGCAATTGCTTCAGTAGGTGCAAGGCAGATCATTGCCCCGCATCTCATTCCGTAAGCCGTCAGTGTCTTGGATGCACTGTATCCGATAATTGGTAATACGTTTACAGGAAGTCCTTCAAGGACAGGAAGGAACTTTCTGTATTCATCCTCATCTCCGGCAAAATCTATGTATGCAACGTCGATAAGAAGAGCCACCTTCTTGTCTGCAGGAACTTTGTTAAGTACTGCAACTACACCTTCCCAGTCTTCTATGGTCAGGGAGTAGCCTGTCGGGTTGTGCGCAGGTGTGTTAAGAATAATTGTAAGGTATTCCTGCTGTCCAAGAAGTTCAAATACTTTTTCTTCAAAGCTGGCAAGATTGAATTTTCTTTCATCGTTAAACAACTGGAAAGTATCCAGACCTCTTCCAATTTCACTTGCAATTGTTCTGTATGGTGCCCAGAACCAGTCACTTGTCAGAACCTTATCTCCTGCCTGACTGTAGTTTGCAATGGTATTTCTGATACTTCCTGTTCCGCCCGGTGTAGCTACAGCTTCAACATATCCCTTCGGTTCATATTTTCCTAATGCAGCCTTAACTACCGCTTTTCTGAATGCAGGAATGCCTGCAATCGGTGCATAAGCTGCATATTCCTGTGGTGTCAGGCTTCTGAAGGTCTCATCGATGGAAGAAAGAACCATCAAATCTCCATTATCGTCCAGCAAAGCTCCTATTGTTGCGTTAATCACTGCGTCTTTGCCTTTTTCTTCAATCATAGCATTTGCTCTGTTGCTGATTCCGAAAATCTTATCCTCTTTCGGGATCGTTCTGCCGCCCTTTGCGGCCATTACGTATTCAATCATTACGAAAGCCTCCTAAAAAATTTGGTTTTTCAATCTGTATATTATATTACAAAGTTTTTTTCTTTACAAGTTTAGGTTGAATTAAAAACCAATCTTTTGACGATACTACTTTCAGGAGGTGTATTAGATGCGAACGTTTGATAAAAAGAAAAAGAAGGATAGAACCGCAGCGACGATAATGCTTTGTTTCTGCCTGATTGCTCTTGTTTCACTTTTTACGATAAAAGCCAATATCGATAAAGTTGCACAGAAAGCCAAAAACATTCCTGTAACAAAGGAAGAGCCTGCAGATGCCGCAGACAGCGCTGCAAATGATACGGCGGATAAAGCCACAGATGATGAATCAGAGGATGCAGAAGAAGCAAACGCCGGTGTCCCCGTTGTGGACAGCCGTAATCAGAACTCCCAGTCGGGACAGTTTCTTACTCCTATGAATATGAATATGGCAAAAATCAGCAAGGAATACTCAATGGATATGGTAATATACAATCAGACGCTGGATCAGTATATGGTTCACCCGGGAATTGATCTCGAATCAAAGGATAAAAATGTGATGGCAGTTGCAGACGGAATAATCAGTGATATGTACACAGATGACGCTTATGGAATAACCATTGAAATAGCCCACGACAATGGCTATATCTCAAGATACTGCAATCTCGAATCAGATAAAACCGTTGAAAAGGGTGACAGGGTAAAAGCGGGGCAGGTAATCGGCCTGATTGGAAAGTCAGCACTGTACGAGGGTGCAGATAATGCCCATCTCCACTTTGAACTGCTGCAAGGCGGTAACCTTGTGGACCCACAGAAGTACATTACCTTTTAAAATACTGACTTCACGTAAAAAGGAGAAAGATTACGATTCCCTGCGAGGGCCACGTTCCTTTCTCCTTTTATTATTCGCTTTTTTTACAGGAACTATTTTGCCCTGAATTTTACATAATTTATATTTTTACCGATTCCGGCAAACTTATCTTCATATTCCGTTGTGATGTTTCCTTCAGCAAGCTCCGGATTAAGCTGTACATTATGCAGGTCTCTTGACATTTCGATAATTTCCAGGCCGGCTTCTTCAATCTGTTCAAGTGTAAATGCGAAAAGGCCCTCATTATCCGTCTTAAACCGGATGCTTCCGCCCTTCTCAAGAACCTGACAGTAATGCAGGAGCCTTTTGCAGTATGTGAGACGTCTCTTTGCATGCCTCTCCTTCGGCCACGGGTCACTGAAATTAAGGAATATTCCCGCAAGCTCCCCGTCTTCAAAGAAATCTCTCAAATCCTGAACGTATTCAAGAACAAATGTGATGTTCTCCAGTTCAGCTTCCTTTGCTTTCTCCAGCGCGCGCAGCACCACACTCAAAGCCCCTTCAACCGCAATGTAATTGCAGGCAGGATTTCTTCTGGCATTCTCGCTGATAAACTGGCCTTTTCCGCATCCCAGTTCCAGATAAATAGGGTTGTCGTTTCCGAATACCTCATGCCATCGGCCTTTCACAGCCTTTGGATTCTCAGTAATATATGAACTGCATTCAGCCAGTTTCTCCTCCAGGTTTTTTATTCGTCTCTGTCTCATTATCTCATCCTAAACTAGAAAAATATTCTCATACATATTACAGCCGTCAGGAACAGTACCAGAATCACAGAAGCCACATAGTCAATTTTGCCGAACCTCATCTGATGCAGTCTGGTTCTTCCCTTACCGCCTTTATAGCATCTCGCTTCCATAGCCATGGCAAGATCCTGGGCAATTCTAAAAGCACTTACGAAAAGCGGAACCAGAATCGGCACCAGAGCCTTAGCTCTTCTGATAAGATTTCCGCTTTCAAAATCCGCACCTCTTGCCTGCTGTGCCTTTATTATCTTGTCGGTCTCCTCAAGCAGAGTCGGTATAAATCTGAGCGCTATGGACATCATCATCGCCAGCTCGTGAGTAGGTACGCCTATTTTGCCTAAAGGACCGAGCAGACTTTCGATACCGTCTGTAAGGTTAATGGGTTTTGTTGTAAAAGTAAGCAGAGATGTGCCCACAATCAGCAGCACCAGACGTATAGCCATAAAAACAGCTGTATACAATCCTGCATCCGTTATCTTCAAAAATCCTATGCGAACCAGTTCATTCCCCGGAACCATGAAAATGTTCAGGCAGAACGTAAATATCAGAATCAGCAGGATCGGCTTCATGCCGCGCATTATAAAATTCAGAGGCACCTTTGATGCTGAAACTACAATACCCAGACACACCGCACACAATGCAAATCCGATAAAGTCGTTTACTACAAACAGTTCGATTATGAACAGAACTGTAGCAACTATCTTCAATCTGGCATCCAGTCGGTGGATAACCGACTCCCCGGAGTAATACTGTCCAATTGTAATATCTCTTATCATTAAATCTATTTCCTTTGCAGATAATTAACTAATTCTTCTTCTGC
>JBJESZ010000054.1:0-4796 GCA_051883055.1 Emergencia sp. | reverse complement strand
TTTCCTGAATCCCTGTGCACTCTCTCGATGAGATTCAGTATTTCCTTATGAGCCCCCGGATCAAGACCTGCGGTAGGCTCATCCAGAATAAGAACCTCCGGTTTCATCGCAATTACACCGGCAATCGCCACTCTTCTCTTCTGACCGCCGGACAGTTCAAACGGAGATCGATCCTTTATCTTCTCGTAGTCCAGTCCGACCTCGTTGATTGCGTCTCTGACTCTACGCTCAATCTCTTCTTCATCAAGGCCAAGGTTTCGCGGCCCGAATGCCACATCCTTAGCCACAGTTTCCTCGAAAAGCTGATATTCCGGGTACTGAAATACCAGTCCGACCCGCTTTCTTATCTCGCGCATCGCAACGCCTTTGGCTGTGATGTCCACACCTCCGACCTCTATGGTTCCGCTGCTTGGCTTCAGAAGACCGTTCAGGTGCTGCAGCATAGTCGATTTTCCTGAGCCGGTGTGTCCGATAACGCCAACAATCTCACCGTCTCCCACGCTGAAGCTTATGTTCTCCAGTGCGACCTGCTCGTCAGGCATTCCCTGAGAATATATGTGTGTTAAATTCTTTACCTGTATTGACATAAGTAGTCTACCAATCCTTCAACGTTAATAATATCCTTCGGCACCTCGATGCCTCTCTTCCTCAGTCTGCCTGCCAGTTCCACTGCAAGAGGCAGTTCCAGATTCGCGTCCTTCAAAGCTTCCTCTTGTGAGAATACTTCCTGAGGTGTTCCGTCAAGGAGGATTCTTCCCTCCTCCAGCACTATTATACGATCGGCTTTTACCGCTTCATCCATAAAGTGGGTAATGCATATCACGGTTATTCCCTCATCATGAAGTTCCTTGACAATTTCCATGATTTCTTCTCTTCCCTTAGGGTCAAGCATTGCCGTCGCTTCGTCGAATATAATGCACTCAGGTTTCATTGCAACTACACCTGCAATGGCAATTCGCTGTTTTTGTCCCCCCGAAAGCATATGAGGTGCTTTTTTTCTGAATCGTCCCATATTGACAGCCTGCAGAGACTTCTCCACACGTGCCCTTATTTCAACCGGATCTATTCCAAGGTTTTCCGGTCCGAAGGCCACATCATCCTCAACTATTGATGACACCAGCTGATTGTCCGGATTCTGAAATACCATCCCTGCCGCCTGTCTTACGTCCCATATATGTTCAGCATCGCTTGTGTTCCAGTTCTTTACGTATACCGCACCTCCGGATGGAAGTAATAAACCGTTCATGTTTTTTGCAAGAGTTGATTTGCCGGATCCGTTACGTCCCAGTATTGCAGTGAAGGAACCCTTCTCAATATCAAGATTCAGGTCGCTCAGCACTGACTGATTCTCGCCCTCTTCACTATGCATATATTCAAAAGTTAAGTTTTCGATTCGAATCATTTTTTCCATTTCTATCTCCCATCAGTCTTGCACAACACAATATTTTATCACACTGACTCTCATAAGTAAAGATTCCTCAAAAAAAGAAACAACCCCCGCTTGGGGGTTATCTCTAGTGATTGAATATTTAAGGCATTCGGTTTTAGAACCAAACGATAGTTCCGTTCGCAGTCATTACAATCGCTGCGATTGCCGCAATTACAAGCGCAATGCATACAACAACATCGATTGTGCTGTCAAACATCTTCTTACCGGTCTTCTTTCTGTGGTACAGGTACATAAGTGTTCCCGGAGCATACAGCAGTGTTGCTACGAATATGTATGTTACACCTGATGCGTACAGCAGCCATACTCCGTAAACTGATCCTATAATGGCGAACAGCCAAGGAAGGAATCTCTTTCCACCTTCAATTTCCTTATCTTCGCCCTTTGCAACTACCTTTAGGTAGTAGAATGCAGAGAATACATAAGGTACCATGATTGCAGATGTTGATAATGCATAGCAGGCCTGGAATGTTGCATCGTTAAAGTATATGATTACGATGAATACCTGAATGATTAAAGCTGTGATGATTACAGCCCATGTAGGCGCACCGTACTTATTCTTCTTTGCCAGAATTTCAGGGAATGCTCCGCACTCAGCAGGTCCGAAGGCACTGTCTACACACAGAATTGTGTATGAGAACATTGCTCCGCCTACAGAAATGATTACTGCAAGGTTAACCAGTGTTGCTCCCCATGGTCCCACAACTGCTTCTAATACTCCGCCAAGGGATGGATTTTCCAGAGCAGCAAGCTCTTCAGCAGGTAATACACCCATTGACAGGAATGAAATCAGGAAGTACAGGATGAACAGTGATGCAAATGAAATAATTGTTGCCTGTCCTGCGATTTTAGTGTTCTTTCCTCTTCCGGAAATTACAACTGCACCTTCAATTCCGATAAAGATCCAAACTGTTGTATAAACTGTTCCCTTTACCTGTTCCATCAGAGACATTTCACCGGTACCTCCAAAGTTCTGTGTGAAAGTGTCCCAGCTGAACGCACCGCCGAGAATGATTGCCACTACAACAACTACGATAGGGATTATCTTTGCGATTACAACGATTGTGTTTATAATAACCGCCTGATTAACTCCTCTCAGTACCAGGAACGACAGAACCCAGATAACAACGGTCGCAACAGCACAGGAGAAGAAATTGCTTCCGTCTCCAAACAGGTCGGAATAACTTCCTAATGTGCCAAACAGCAGTGTGATGAATGATAACTGTGCCAGAATAGCACTCATCCAGTAACCCCAGGCTGAGTTAAATCCGATATATTCGCCGAAGCCTTCTCTTGCATAGGTATAGATTCCGCTGGTCAGCTCTTTCTTTACAACGGACAGCTTAAAAAAGCACATTGTAAGTCCGAACATTCCTATTCCGCAGATCAGCCAGCCAATTAATGCGGCCAGCGTGTATGCTCCACTGGCAGCGAAGTCTCCTGACAGAGTAAATACTCCACTTGCCAGAGTAGTACCGATAGCGAACATGGCTAGCGGTAAAACACCTAACGTCTTTTCTTTATTATCCATAATGTTTCCTCCTAAGGGGGTTGTTTCTTTTTATTTTAGATTCTTTCGAATTAGAATCTTAATGACAGGCAGCTCAGTCCGCCGTCAAGCTTTCTGTACTCAGATGTGTCAACAGTCAGTGTCTTATATCCCAGATCCTGAACAGCCTTTAATACTGCAGGGTATCCTTCCGGAACGATTACTGTATCGTTAACCCAGATGCAGTTGGCAGCATATGCTTCATCTTCAGGAATAACAACCTTGTTGTAGCTTGCGAAATCCGGTTTGTCAACGAATTCGCCGCTAACCAGCATGTTGTTGTCCTCAAGATAGTTCACACCGGTCTTTAAGTGAAGAACTTCTTCAAGCTTAACTTCTGAACAAGTCATGCCATACTTGGCAAGAATCTCTGTAAGCTGTCTGATACCTTCTTCGTTTGTTCTGGCTGATCTTCCAACATAGAAGTGGTCACCGCACATCATTACATCTCCGCCTTCCAGAGTTCCGGGTGCCTTTATGTATTCGATATGATCATCGTCAAAGAACTTTCTAACTGCTCCAATGATTTCGTCCTTCTCACCATTTCTGGATTCTGCGCCAGGGTTAGTGATTATAGCACATGCTCTTGTAATAAGCGCAGGGTCTTCAACGAAGCATGAGTCAGGATATCTTTCGTCTGCTTCAAGAACTGTTACGTCAACATCGCACTGCTTAAGTGCTTCGATGTAATCATCATGCTCTTTTAATGCTAATTCATAGTCAGGCTTTCCGGGATATAATCCTGAAGTAATACCTTCTACCATAGCCTTACAAGGTCTTCTTACGATTACGTGATTAAACTTTTTCATTGCTTTGTCCTCCCCAAAATAATCATAGTATACAATTCATATATTCTGTATATAATATATTATATATTTTATTTCAATATTGTCAACTCCTTTATTATATTGTATTATTATTTTAGTCAAAAATGAAAGAAGAGGTTATTATATGGATACAGGCTTCAAATCTTTAAAGGATCATGTCTATGAATACATTGCATCGCTTATACGGGAAGGGCGTCTGGTCGCAGAAGAAAAAATAAACGAAAACCAGATATGCAGTGAGCTCAATATCAGCCGCACCCCTGTCAGAGAAGCACTGATACAGCTGGCTGCAGAAGACGTACTTGAGAACAGAGCCAGAAAGGGCTTCGTTGTAAAGAAAATGGATGCCAGGGATATTGCCGAGCTGTACGAGATTATCGGTGTTCTGGATGGTCTTGCTGCAAAAAAAGCTCTCCCCCATCTCACAGACAAAGATTTTCGCGACATGGGTTTCTACGTAGAGACCATGAATCTTGCAATCAAAACTTCCAATTACGAAATGTACCATGAACAGCAGAACCTGTTCCATCAGATTTATATCAGTAAATGCAGCAGTGAGGCCCTGATAGAATGTATAGACAAGTACAAGAAGAAGCTTCTTAAGAAATCATATGTGGATGATTCTGAAGGCATGATGGCAGCTGTGCTCCAGGAGACTAATCAGGAGCACCTTGAACTTCTTGATCTGTTCAAGGCGGGAGATCCGGATGCCGTATTCAGATTCCTTTCGGAGGTTCACTGGAGAGCATCCAATGCCGAATATGATATGATATAACAATCGCAAAAAACAGGGCCTGAATCGTCAGACCCTGTTTCAGTTTACAGTCTATGCAGTTTTTTTGCAGATAACATAATTTGACCAATGTCCGTAATATGTTTTGCCGTCTATCTTCTTTACTGCTCTAACCTATTTGTACGCAAAAAGACGAGTTCGTGCGAACTCGTCTTTAATGTTAAGTCTTAATTGAAATCT
>JBJESZ010000053.1:0-1980 GCA_051883055.1 Emergencia sp. | reverse complement strand
GCGCGGACAAATAAGATGGTAGAAAACTCTGGAGGTTTTGATATATGAAGATTAATGGACATGAGATAAAGGCGGCGATTTTTGATGTGGACGGGACCCTTTTGGACACCATGGGTGAGTGGCACGACGTTGGTGCCAGATACCTGATGTCACTTGGAATTGAACCGGAACCGAACCTGGGCGACGTTCTTTTCACTATGACCAGCATCACATCAGCGGAATATATGATTGAAAACTACGGCTTAGACAAGAGCGTTGAGGAGATTCAGCGCGGAATCAACTCCATTGTAGAAGATATGTATTTCAACTATGCCGACTTCAGACCGGGTGCACGGGAATATCTGGAGAAGCTAAAGGGTGAGGGAATTCCAATGGCTATAGCCACATCCACCGACGGATACTGTGTCCGTGCGGCGCTTGAACGTCTGGGCTGTCTGGACTATTTCGAGGCGGTGCTCTCATGTGCCGACCTGAACACTTCAAAGAAGAAGCCGGACATCTTCTTCACTGCACTGGAATCGCTGGGTGCAGAGCCTGAGGATACCTGGGTGTTCGAGGACGGTCTCTACGCCATAGAAACCGCAAAGGCCGCAGGCTTCAGGATTCTCGGCATCTATGACAACCAGAGTGAGGTCGACCAGCCCGCGATCAAAACCAACTCAGACGTATACATAAACGAATTTACGGAACTGCTTTAGAGGGCGAGGTGAAACGGATTTGGAGAAGATTATTAACGTAGAATACTCGTCCATACAGGGCAGCTACTGGATGATTTACGGCGTAATCTGCAGCTTTGCCTCTGCGTTCCTGCTGAGTAAGGGCTATTCAAACTCAGAAATAGGAATCATCCTGGCTGCGGCAAACGTACTTTCTGTTGTGATGCAGCCGCTGGTGGCCGACTTTGCAGACAGAACCAAAAAGATTTCTTTGATAGGATTATCTCAGCTGGTAACTATACTGCTGATGGCTCTTACCGTGGGACTATTCGTATTTGAGAGAAAAACCCTGGCACTGTCACTGATTTTCGTTCTTCTGATTGCGTGGCACACCACGCTTCAGCCGCTTATCAACTCTCTGAGCTTCAAGCTGAACGAGTCAGGCATAAACGTAAGCTTCGGCATTGCAAGAAGCATGGGATCTCTGTTTTATGCTATTCTTATGGCCTTCCTGGGCACTCTGGTAGAAAACCTGGGCATCAGAGCTATTCCGATTTCGGCTGAGATTGTTATGGCCATGCTACTTGTCAGCTTTGTTATGACCAAGCACCACTTTGAGAAGGCAAAGGAAACCAGCCTCACAGCCGCACTGAAACCTGCTGCAGGCGGAGAAACCGAAGTGATTGCCGCAGAAGGCGAAGCTGCGGAAGAAATCAATCTGACGGAATTCATCCGCAGAAACAAGATTTTCTTCCTGCTGAACATCGGCGTTCTTGGAGTATACTTCAGCAATGCGGTGCTGAATTTCTATACTATGCAGATAGTTGTTGACGTAGGCGGAAACAGCGAGGACCTCGGCAGAGTAATGTCGGTTATGGCATTCCTGGAGATTCCTCCGATGCTGTTCTTCGGATTTCTGCGAAAAAAATTCACCTGTGAGAAAATGCTCAAGTTTGCGAGCATAATGTTCACTATCAAAATCGGCGTAATCTTTATGGCAAAATCTGTGATGACCATTTATGCCATACAGTTAATCCAGATGTTTTCCTTTGCCCTGTTCCTGCCTGCCATGGTAAACTTCATCGATGACACCATGAGCCGGGGAGAAGCGGTAAAGGGACAGGCACTTTACACTATGATGATTACGGTAAGCTCGGTAATTGCAAGTGTGGCGGGCGGCATAATTCTGGACGCTTTCGGCGCGAAGACGCTGACCTTTGTTTCCACGGTTATCACCCTTCTGGGGGCTTTGATCGTCATCGCGTGCGTAGATAAAGTTAAACAAAACAAAACACCTGAACCTCGTAAATAAGGCTCAGGTGTT
>JBJESZ010000052.1:0-45596 GCA_051883055.1 Emergencia sp. | reverse complement strand
AAAACCGTATATTTTTTTTGTCATCGGGGCATACCCGTGCTATAATAGTACGGTCTTTAACGTTATTGTAAAAAATATTAGGAAAAGACCATCACAGGAGATGGCTTTTACCGGAAAGAAGAAAAGTATGCGAAATCAAAAAACAATGGAACTGGTTCTGACCAGTATATTTTCCGCTATTATCGTAATCATGGCATTCACTCCGCTGGGATATATTCCACTGGTTGTAATCAATGCAACCATAATACACATCCCTGTAATTATCGGTTCACTCTTCTGCGGACCTAAGAAGGGAGCGTTCCTCGGATTTGTATTTGGACTGACCAGCTTTATCAAGAACACAATTATGCCTTCATCACTGTCAGCTTTTGTATTCTCACCTGTGCTGGCATCAAGCATGATCGGTCCTTCCGGAATATTCAAGAGTGCTTTCATCTGCTTCGTACCAAGAATTCTGGTAGGAGTAGTTCCCTACTTTGTATTCCTGCTCGTAAGAAAGCTTATGGGAGAAAACAGCAGAAGCAGAGGCGGAGCCATGGTGCTGAATCTGGTAATCTCGGTTCTGCTTGGATTCGGACTGGATAAGTTTATGCTCAAAGTAGGCGGCGAAAATGCTTCATCAGCCGTATGCCTTATTGTTGCTGTAATAGTTGCAGCAGTAATATTCATTCTGCTGAATAAGCTGGTTGCCGGAAGCAGACCTTCGCTTGTTTCATTTATCTACGCGGGTGTTTCAGGTGCATTTGTGAATACACTGCTTGTAATGGGAAGCATATTTGCGTTTTACAAGGATCCATATGCAGAGGCACTTGGAATTTCTCCAAATGAGGTACTTGGGGTTATCGGAGGAGTAATCAGCTTTAACGGTGTGATTGAGGCTATCGTTGCTGCAGTAATTGTGGCCGGTGTGGGAATCGTTCTTCAGAAAGTTAAACCGATTGGAAACAGCAATAAATAATCTGTCATTTTGATATGGCCTGCCTGTATATTCAGGCAGGCTTTTGTGGTATTATAGAGGCATGAAGAATAGAATAAACATAAGTATCGATCAAAACTTAAAGACACCCATTTACCTGCAGATTGCAACCGGCATAAGAACGCTGATTCTAAGCGGAACTCTTCCTGCAGGCTGCACGCTGCCTTCAGAAAGAAACCTGGCAGAGCAGCTTGCTGTTCACAGAAATACGGTGGTCAAAGCTTACAATGAGCTGAAGGCCGAAGGAGTAATCGCCTCGTCGCAGGGAAGAGGCTACACTGTGGAAGGATCACTCAGGGTTGAGGGCTTTGATGGAATAAAAGGGAAAAAAGTAAACTGGGCATCTCAGATCAAGAATGAGTTTCAGGACATGGAGGTAACCTTTGACAGGCTTTATGAGAAGTCCAGTGACGCTAAATCTATTTCTCTCGGAAGCGGAATTGCAAGCCCTGACATCTTTGATGTCAAGCGCGTGGCGGCAGACATTGCAGGGATAATGAACACCAAGGACAGTGGACTGTACTTTTACAGTGCTTTCAGAGGCGACAAGGAGCTTCGCAGGCAGCTGGTATTCTTTCTTGCATCCAAGGGAATAGAAGCCAGCTCCTCGGAGATACAGGTTCTTAAGGAAACGAATCAGGCCATGGATTACATAGTAACTCTCCTTCTTTCACCGGGAGACTGTGTCATTATGGAGGAACCGGTTTCTCCGGACGTTTTCAGAGCCGTTGAACTGGCGGGAGGCAGGACTGTAACTCTGCCCGTGGATGAGGACGGAATGCGGGTGGATATGCTCGAACAGCTGGTGCTTCAGTATAAACCGAGATTTATATTTGTAAACTCAAGCTTTCATGACCCTACGGGATGTATGCTGAGCGACAGCCGCAAGAAGAAAATACTGGAGGTATCCTATAAGCACAGGATACCGGTAGTTGAAGAGGATGCGGCTTCTGAACTTGTATACGACGGAGACAGAAGTCTGCCTATAAAGGCATATGATCATCTGAACAATGTAATTTACATTTACTCCTTTGAGCTTACATTCATGCCGGGAGTGCCTCTGACCTTCGTTGTGGCCGATAAGGCTCTGATTCAAAATCTAAGTGCTCTCGTATCTGTAAGAATGGTAAGTAACGACTGGCTGCCGCAGAAGCTTCTGGCGGCATACCTGAAGGATGGAAGCTATTACACGACACTGGATATGCTCAGGGAGGATTATTCTGTAAAGCAGGCTTTGATGTGCAGAAAGCTGGATGAAATGAAAAAACTGGGTGTAAGGTACACACGGCCGAAGGGAGGCGTGTATATATGGTGCAGACTGCCTGACGGGGTGGACAGCAAGAAGCTGACACAGGTTGCCAGAAGGAAGGGACTCCTGCTTCTTCCGGGTCATGTGTTTTACCCGAAAAAGAATGGCGGAAGAAATTATCTGAGATTGAATTATTCCTTCGAAACGTTGGAAAGAGTGGGTTCGGGAATGGACATTCTCAGGGAATGCATAGAGGAATTACTGGCACATGAAAAGACAAAGTAACTGGTACTTTCGTTTTTGTTTTTGTGTAGTAAAATGACCATAAGGAGTAAACGTAAACGTATCTGTCCATACTAAGAATTAGAATAACGACAGAGGAAATTTAAGGAGGAAAATCAAATGGCTGTAAATTTAAAGGGAAGAAGTTTTTTAACACTGATGGATTTCACACCGGAAGAAATCAGATACATGCTTGACCTTGCTCATGACCTTAAGTCAAAGAAAAGAGCAGGAATCTGCAACAGAGTGTTAGAAGGCAAAAACATCGTTCTTTTATTCGAAAAGACTTCAACAAGAACAAGATGTGCTTTCGAAGTAGCTGCAATGGATGAAGGTGCCGGAGTTACTTTCCTTGACTCAGGAAGCTCACAGATGGGTAAGAAAGAATCCATGGAAGATACTGCAAAGGTTCTTGGAAGATTCTACGATGGTATCGAATACAGAGGATTTGACCAGGAAGTAGTTGAAGGTCTTGCTAAGTATGCAGGAGTTCCTGTATGGAACGGTCTTACAGACGTTGACCACCCAACTCAGATTCTTGCTGACCTTATGACAATCGAAGAGCACTGTGCTAAGCCTTTAAACAGAGTTAAGGTTGTATTCAGCGGAGACATCAGAAACAACATGAGCTATGCCTGGATGTACGGTTGCGCTAAGATGGGTATGCACTATGTTGCATATGGTCCGGAAGAACTGATGGCAGAATTAGATCAGGACGTAATCGCAAAGGTTCAGGAAGTTGCTAAGGAAACAGGAGCTACAATCGAAGTATCTTCAGATCCTAAGAGCATCGTAGGCGCTGACGTTATCTACGCTGACGTATGGGCATCAATGGGAGAAGAAGCTGAAATTCCTGAAAGAGTTAGACTGTTAACTCCATTCAAGGTAACTGAAGAATTAATGGCTTCAACTGGAAACCCTGACTGTCTGTTCATGCACTGCCTGCCTTCATTCCACGACTTCGAAACTAAGATGGCACAGAGCCAGAAGGAATTAGGCTACGACATCCGTGAAGTAACCGACGAAGTATTCAGAAGCAAGAACTCAGTAGTATTCGACGAAGCTGAGAACAGAATGCACACTATCAAGGCTGTAATTGTCGCTACAATTGCTTAATTGAACAGAAGAATATCAAACTAAATAAAACTAAATTAATTTCTATCGCGTAAAGGCGAGAACAAGGAGGATTATATGCATCCTGGAATTCATAATTTTTCCGAAATCGGAAAGCTTAACAAGGTTCTGCTTCACAGACCTGGAAGAGAACTGGAAAAATTAACACCGGGCAACTTCGAAAGACTGTTGTTTGATGACATCCCTTATCTTGAAGTTGCACAGAAGGAACACGATCACTTTGCAAAAGTTCTTCGTGACAATGGTGTAGAAGTATGTTACTACCAGACAGAAACTGCAAAGGCTCTTGCAGATGCAAAGATCAGAGAGAATTTCGTTAAGGAGTTTGTAGAGCTCAGCCCTATTCACTCAGCTGCACGTAGAGAGGAAATTACAGAATATCTGTTATCCAAGGATCCGGAAAGCCTGGTTGAGTCATGTATCGCAGGTATTTTCACTGAAGAAATCAGACATCTGTCCAAGCGCTCACTGATTGACGTAGTTGAGCACGATGAGGATGACGCTAACTTTGCAAGCGATCCAATGCCAAACCTGTACTTCACAAGAGACCCGGGTGCCTGCGTTGGTAACGGTATCAATATTCACCACATGAGCACACCTGCAAGAAGAAGAGAAGCATTACTTCTTAAGTATATGACTAAGTACAACAGAGACTTTGCTCTTGAAGATACTCCTATGTGGTACGATGTATACGGAAAGTATTCAATCGAAGGTGGAGACGTTCTTGTTCTGTCAAAGGACATGGTTGCAATTGGATATTCACAGAGAACAACTCTTGCCGGAATCGAATGCTTCGCTGAAACTCTTCTGAAGAACTCAGAATTCAAGAAGGTGCTGGTATTTGATATTCCTAAGTGCAGAGCATTCATGCATCTTGACACTGTATTTACTATGGTAGACTATGACAAGTTTACTATTCATCCTGAAATTGAAGGACCTTTAGGTGTTTACGAAATCACTCTTGGCGACAACGGAGAATTAAAGTTCAATGCAATGAAGGACGAACTTCACAAGATTCTTGCTCTTGAGCTTGGATTGCCTGCAGTTGATCTTATCCGCTGCGGAGGTGGAGATCTGATTGCTGCACAGAGAGAGCAGTGGAACGACGGATCAAACACTCTGTGTATTGCACCGGGAACAGTAGTAACTTACGAAAGAAACTATGTAACTAATGACCTGCTTGATAAGAAGGGAATTAACGTACTGTCAATTCCAAGTGCGGAATTATCAAGAGGAAGAGGCGGCCCTAGATGTATGTCATGTCCTGTTAACAGAGACGATCTGTAAAGGCTGCCCTGGGGAAGTATGATTTGTTTATTAAGAGAGGGTTAAAAAAATATGTCACAGAAAATTGTAATAGCATTAGGCGGAAATGCGCTGCAGTCAGGTAAGAGTGAGCCTACAGCTGAAGCACAGCTTGAGGTTGTAAAGAAGACCTGCGAACACATTGCAGACATCAGCTGCCAGGGTTATGAAATCGCATTAGTACACGGAAATGGACCTCAGGTTGGAAGAATCCTGCTTGCATCAGAAACTGCAAAGGATGTTACTCCGGCTATGCCGTTTGACGTTTGTGGGGCTATGTCACAGGGATATATCGGATATCACCTGCAGCAGGGTCTGAAGTACGCTCTGAACAAGAGAGACAAGAACATTCCTGTTCTTACAATCGCAACACAGATGATTGTAGAAAAGACTGACCCTGGATTCGTAAATCCAACTAAGCCGATCGGACCGTTCTATTCAGAAGAAGAAGCAAGAGCTTTAGAAACTGAAAAGGGATACACAATGAAGGAAGACGCAGGAAGAGGATGGAGAAGAGTTGTTGCTTCCCCAATTCCTAGAAAGATCGTTGAAATCGATGCAGTTAAGAAGCTGTGGGATTCATCAATCGTTATTTCCTGCGGAGGCGGCGGAATTCCTGTAGTAGAAAACATGGACGGAACTCTTGAAGGCGTGGCTGCTGTAATCGATAAGGACTTCGCTGCTGAGCTTCTTGCAGAACAGGTTGAAGCAGACGTTCTTATGATTCTGACAGAGGTTGAAAAGGTTGCCATCAACTTCAACAAGCCAAATCAGGAGGATCTTACAAATCTGAACCTTGCTGATGCAGTAAAATACATCGAAGAAGGTCAGTTTGCTCCAGGAAGCATGCTTCCAAAGGTTGAAGCTGCAATGAAGTTTGTAAGAGCATATCCAAACAAGAGAGCGATTATTACATCTCTGGATAAGGCTATTGACGCATTAGAAGGAAAGACAGGAACAGTAATCTCATTCGCATAAGAAAAATTATTTAGTTTAGTACGACGGGCTGAATTGTGAAAACAATTCAGCCTTTTTGTTGAATGTTTTTGGCTGTTGACATATAATGATATGAGTTGAACAATTAAAGGGATAGGAGAAATGAGCTAGAATGTGTAAGGCAAAAATACTGATTTTACAGCTTCTGATGGTTTTGATAATTGTTGGAGTTCCTGTTGGGGTCTTCGGGCTGAGCGGAAATCTCACAGACGAGAACATTATCGTTGAATTATCAGCTGCGGAATTTGATTATACGGGATCGGATATTACGCCGGCGGTTACGGTAACTGTGAACGGGCAGGAGGAACCGCTGACGGAAGGCCTTGATTATAAAGTGACATATGAGAATAACCTTTATCCGGGAAAGGCTAGGGTTTTAGTTGAAGGCACAGGTGAATATGAGGGAACAGTCGAAAAGACATTCAGCATCAAGCTGAAGAATGTAACCGGTCTGAAGCTTAAGGAAAGATATGCAAAGAGCCTGAAGCTTACGTGGAACAAAGAGAAGGGTGTTACCGGATATAGAATATATCAGATTAAATCGGGAGTATGGACATTTATAGGAGAAGTTGAGGGAAGCAGTCATAATTACTACACTGTGAAGAACCTGAATGCGGCTACAAGTTATGCTTTTTCGGTAAAATCATTTGTGGAAACTGATTCAGGTAAAAAAATGAGCGGGCTCTGTACTCGTCTGTCAACCTGCACCAAGCCTGAGCCTACAAAGATTACTGAGAAAATCGGTCTCGTGTGCGCTTTGAAGGTGAAATGGGAAAAGAAAAAATGCACGGGATACGAGGTATGGTCATCCAGATATCCTGACTTCAGAACAATAGCAAGAAAGAAGACGGTCAGCAGCAAGTACAATTACGCTTATCTTTATGACCTGAAAAAGGAACAGAAATACTACGTCAAGGTAAGACCGTATTACGTGAAAGACGGCAGTAAGGTTTACGGAAACTGGAGTTACTACAGGACAGTGACCACCAGACCGATAAGTGCGGGCTGGAATACCATAAAGGGTCACAAGTACTATTATTCCCAGGGCTACGCTCTTAAGGGCACTCACTATATCAACGGAAATCCGTACTACTTTGACAGCACGGGAAAGCTGAGAGGTTCAAGCTCCACCATGTGGAAGAAGGCGAAAAATGCAGCAAGCAGCACCAGCTGGCTTATGGTGACTGATACAAAGACTAATGTAACCTGCATATATTACAGGAGCGATGGCCAGTGGAAGCTGAAAAAATACTACAGATGTTCTACCGGGGCTGCTGCAACGCCTACCAAAAAGGGAAATTTCTATGTCTGCTCGAAGGGATACAGCTTCAGCGATGAAGACTACACCTGCTGGTACTGGACCGGTTTCTACGGCTCTGAGTATCTTTACCACTCAGTTCCTTACGTGACTGACAGCATGGAGTACTTCAGGGACAGCAGACTGGGCATGAACATTTCCCATGGATGCATAAGATTGAAAATTGACCACGCAAAGTGGATTTATGATAACATACCATACTACACAAAGGTTGTAACCTTTTAATCCGGAAGAATTATGAAAAAGACAGTTTTGATAACCGGCGGCTCGAGAGGAATCGGCGCCGCTGCAGTGAAGAAGTTTTCTGAGGAGGGCTGGCAGGTCGCCTTCCTGTACAAGGAACAGGATGATGCCGCAAGGGCGGTAGCTGAGGAAACAGGAGCGCTTCCGATAAAGTGCGATGTCACAGATCGCGATCTGTTAAGGGAGAGTATCAAAGCGGCCAGAGTCTATTTCGGCGTTGTGAGTTTTGATGCTGTCGTGTGCAATGCGGGAATCAGTATAAGCGGTCTGTTTACCGATTTAGCCGACGAGGAATGGGAGCAGCTGCTGAAGACGAACCTGGAAGGTGCAATGTATACGGCAAAATTTGTTCTTCCTGAGATGATAAGAGAGGGCAGGGGCAGTATAGTTCTCGTATCCTCCATGTGGGGAGAGACGGGCGGCTCGTACGAGGTGGCATATTCTACAACCAAGGCTGCCCTGATTGGATTTGGAAAGAGCCTGGCCAAGGAGGTTGGACCCTCCGGGGTACGCGTAAACGTTGTTGCGCCCGGTGTCATAGAAACAGATATGTGCAGGGCGTATGACAGCGAGGTCATTGACGGATTAATTGAAGAGGTTCCGCTGGGAAGGATAGGTCAGGGTGGCGATATCGCTTCTGCAATATATTTCCTGGCCGGAGAGGAAGCATCCTATGTGACGGGACAGGTTCTGGGAGTGAGCGGAGGTTTCTGCATTTAATCTCTGCACAGATGACTGTGCACAAAGGGGAGAGGTGATTTATGGACAGCATTATCACAGGAATTAAAAAAATAATATCGGGGATTACCTACAACATTGAAGCCATAAATGAGGCTGATAACTCTGGCGGACTGCTTTTTACTGCAGTGGCGAGATGGGTGCTCATTGCTCTGGCTCTGTTTATACTGGTGAAATCAATCTGGTCGCTTCTCAGATCGAAGAGCCCGTCGGAGGTTTTTGCCTATCTTCACATAGAGCCTGATATGAACGTGCCTATAAACCACTGGGAGAATATTATCGGACGAGGAAAGAAAAGCGATATTATAATAGACGATCCGAGTATTTCGAGAATTCACGGAACGCTGTCACGAGATGACAGCGGCAGATGGATGTATCGGGATTTAGGCTCGAAAAACGGAGCGCTGATAAACGGCCGTGAAATTGATGCCAATGAAAGAGTGGAGGTAAAGCCGGGAGACAATCTGATTCTGGGAATGACCACCTGTACGATTTTCCCTATCAGCCTGGAGGAGCGGAGAAACAACATGGAGATGAGAAGGATGGACACAATTATGCTGTCACCGTGGACATCCCTTATCGCTCTGTCGGTTTTTCAGATGCTTGCGCTGGTTCAGCTGAAGATTTCACTGGGAGAGGAATTCGTTTCAACAGTGGCTGTGTCCTTCATCGGGCTGTGCGCCCTGATGTGGGGTTATGTTATAGTGCTGGAGATGATGAAGCGTAAAGGCTTCGAAATGGAGACCATTGCCTTCTTCCTGTCCACCTTAAGCCTTGCGGTAACGGCGACGAAATATCCCGAGGCTGTTCTGAAGCAGTTTATTGCAATAGTCATCGGGCTCGGCATGTTCTTTGTGATGTGCGGAATGCTGAGGAATCTCAACAGGGCAAAGTCTATGAGAAACATGATGTACATAGGTGCGGCTGCTCTGCTTGTTTTTAACCTGATTTTTGCCACGACCAGATTCGGTGCAAACAACTGGGTTGTAATAGGCGGCCTGTCTTTTCAGCCGTCAGAATTTGTAAAGCTGGCCTTTATCTGGGCGGGCTCGGCATCTCTGGATGAACTGCTTGAGAGGAGAAACTCGCTGATTTTCATGCTTTTCTCCGGCTTCTGTTTCTGCTGTCTGGCACTGATGGGAGACTTCGGTACAGCTATGATTTTCTTTGTGACATTCCTGGTGATCTCCTTCCTGAGAAGCGGAGACTTTACCAAGCTGATACTCATTGTCGGTGTTGCCTTCGTAGGCGGACTGATGGTGCTTAAGTTTAAATCATACATTGCTGACAGATTTGCAGCCTGGGGACATGTATGGGAATATGCAGACTCAACAGGATACCAGCAGACCAGAACCATGTCGGCTGCTGCAAGCGGCGGACTGGTAGGTGTTGGAGCAGGCGGCGGCTGGCTCAAGGACGTGCCTGCATCAGAAACTGACCTGGTGTTCGGTCTTCTTTCAGAGGAATGGGGTCTGATAATTGCTGTGCTTGCGGTGCTGGCAATAGTCACACTTTCAGTTTTCGCTGTAAGATCAGTGTGGGCAGGCCGGTCGACATACTACACAATTGCAGCCTGTTCAGCTATGTCAATGTTCCTGTTTCAGACTATTCTGAACGTGTTCGGTTCTGTGGATCTGTTTCCTCTTACCGGAGTCACCTTCCCGTTTGTATCATGCGGAGGAACGAGCATGATTGCTTCCTGGGGTCTTCTGGCATTCCTGAAGGCGGCAGACACGAGACAGAATGCAAGCTTTGCAATCAGTCTGTCTGACAAAGGTCTGAAAAAGACATCGGACGAGCCGGGCGAGGTCAGAGAGAAGAAGGCAGGAAAGTCAATTCTGCCTGGGCGTGAAAAGAAGAGAGGGGGCAGACACTAATGAAAAGATTAGAGAGAAGAGCCCTTATCTGCCTTACACTTGCGGCGGTTCTTCTGATAGGAATAGGCATTTTTGTGTACAGATTTGCCGCTGACGGTCACGACTGGGCCACCTTCTACGCAAATCAGAGCATCTACTCTGAGGGACGACTGAATGTTGGAAGAGTGCTTGACGTCAACGGAACTGTTCTCTGTGACAACACGAAGGAAGACAACAGGTATAATGAGGACTCTGAAATAAGAAGAGCAACAGTGCACGCAGTGGGAGATATGGATGGAAACATTTCCACCGGAGCTCTGAGTGCGTATGCCGACAGGATTGTAGGCTACAACGTTCTGACCGGAACATACAGTATGACGGGAAAGGGAAATGATATTAACCTGACCATAGATGCAGATGTGTGTAAGGCGGCCTATGAGGCTCTTGCAGGCAGAAAAGGCACTGTCGGAGTATATAACTATGAAACCGGTGAAATCATCTGTATGGTGAGCAGTCCTACCTTCGATCCTGCAGACTATGATAAGGAGAATGCTGAATCAGGAATGTATCTGAACAAATTCCTTTCATCAAGATTTGTTCCCGGTTCAATTTTCAAGCTGGTTACATCAGCCGCTGCAATAGAGAATGTGGACAGTCTGGACAGCTGGTCATACACATGCTCAGGCAGTTCATATGTAGACGGTGAGCTGATTACCTGCGTCAGTGCACATGGAACAGTTGACTTCTATGGAGCACTTGCCAAGTCATGCAACTGCGCCTATGCTGAGCTGACTCAGAAGGTGGGGGCTACTATAATGAGAGAATATGTCAGGAAGCTGGGTCTGACCACTTCCTATGACATTGACGGAATAAGCAACGCAAAGGGAAAATTCAAGTTTTCCAAGAATTCATCATATAATCTGGCCTGGGCCGGAATCGGACAGTACGAGGACATGATAAACCCATGCTCCATGATGGTATATATGGGTGCAATCGCAAATGACGGGGTTGCTGTACATCCGAAAATACTGCATAAGCTGATGGGCGGAACTGAGACGGAAAGAATACTTGAACCGGAGACCGCGCAGCAGCTGACAGATATGATGAAAAACAACGTAAAGGTTTCCTACTATGAGAGCAACTTCCCGGGACTGGATATATATGCCAAGTCGGGAACGGCTGAGGTTGCCGGAAACGAGCCACATGCCTGGTTCAGCGGATTTATAAAGAACGAGGACAATCCGTATGCATTTATCATATGTGTGGAAAACGGAGGCTTCGGAAGCTCCGTAGCTGCACCTGTGGCGAATCAGGTGCTGCAGGCAGTCGTAAACAGAGATTAATAACGGTTATAATGGGTTTCTTGGATTATTTAAGAATTTTGTAAGAAACCCATTACTTTATTTGTAATAATTCCCGTGTAGTATAGCAGATGAAAAGGGAAAGGAGTCAAAGGTGAATATTTTAGTATGTGACGACGACAAAGAAATAGCAGGCGCAATAGAAACCTATCTGAAAAACGAGGGATACACTGTATTCAAGGCCTATGACGGCGTGCAGGCCCTCGAAGTTGCGAGACGTGAACAGCTTCATCTGATTATCATGGATATCATGATGCCGAAGATGGACGGCATTCAGGCTACCATGAGAATCAGAGAGGAGAAGAACATCCCGATCATCATGCTTTCCGCCAAGTCAGAGGACTACGACAAGGTTACAGGGCTAAATGTGGGGGCAGATGACTACGTAACAAAGCCTTTCAGTCCGCTGGAGCTTATTGCGAGAGTGAAATCCCAGCTGAGGCGATACATGGATCTTGGCAGCATGACGAAGAAAATCGGCGTTTTCAAAACAGGGGGACTTGAAATCGACGATCTGGAAAAGACGGTAAAGATGGATGGGGAGTATGTTACCGTTACGCCTATTGAATTCGGTATTCTCAGACTGCTTACAGAGAATGCGGGAAAGGTTTTCTCCATGGATCAGATTTACGAGGCCGTATGGAACGAGCCTGCTTACAATCCGGAGAACACTGTTGCCGTTCACATACGACGGATTAGAGAAAAAATCGAAATTGATCCTAAGAATCCAAGATATTTAAAGGTGGTGTGGGGAATTGGATACAAAATTGAAAAATTCTAGATGGGGCGGCAGAAAAATTGCATGTCTCGTAAGCGGCATAATTTGTGTCATTGCGGCAACTGTTGCGGCGGTGACTGCTATGGCTCTGGTTAATTTTTATGAAATCGGATACGGGTATCTGTATGATGCAGACGGAGGCTATTTCTATATTGAAAATATATACAAAATAGAAGGTCTGCAGACATTATACAGAGCTACGGTTTCTCAGATCTGGATGATAGAGGTTGCGGCACTGATAATAACAGCGGTTTCTCTGATCGCATCCTTCATATTCACAGGTTCCAGAGACTCAGAGGGAAAAGTCGAGCTCAACTGGTTTGACAGATGGTTTACCGAGTTCCAGCTTGTGCTGGGAGGCTGTGTAACAGCCGGAGTTATAGGGCTGATGGCTCTTTCCGAGGGCTTCCTGTACAAGATGGGAAGCTATCAGAGCATCGCAGCCATGGCACTGTCCGCTGTGAAGCATCCCGAAGAGATAGGTCAGGCATGGACAGATGATTTTATTCCTTTCGAAGCTGTTATGATTCTGTGCATAGCCGGACTGATCATCTGCTTTGCGGCAGGGGTTATGTGCCTTGATTCCATCGTAAAGAAAATCAAGGCCAAGAACTTCTGGAAGCACACGATTCTGGGCGCTTTAGTAATCGTGTTCTGGAACGCCTTCAAGGAGAGCGATGATATAACCCTGAAGGTGATGGCGCTGTGTCTGGCAGCATGTATTCTGTCTGCAACATGGCTTGGCTTCGTTCCGGTAATCATACTTATCTGCATTTTTGTGCCGAAGTGGCTGAAAAAGTATAAGGCTGTAAAGACCGGAATCAACGAGCTGAGACAGGGAAATCTTGACTACAAAATAGAGGTGAACGGAAACGGAGAGCTTGACAGACTGGCGGCCAGTGTGAATGAGATTTCACAGGCGACAAAGATTGCAGTGGATAATGAAAACAAGAGCACCAGAATGAAGACAGACCTTATTTCAAACGTTTCACATGACATCAAGACGCCTTTGACATCCATGATTACATATGTGGATCTGCTGAAGGTGGAGGGTCTGGACAGTCCGAACGCTCCTGAATACCTTAGAATAGTTGACGAAAAGACTCAGAGACTGAAGAAGCTCACCGAGGATCTGTTTGATGCCGCAAAGGCAAGCAGCGGAGCTATGCCTGTGGATATTCAGCAGCTAGAGCTTGTATCGCTGATAAACCAGGCACTGGCTGAGACTGAGGAACGCTTCGAGGCAAGAAATCTGAACGTCATCTTCAGCAACAAAGCCGACAGTGTCCACGTAATGGCGGATGGACAGCTGCTGTGGAGAGTAGTGGAAAACCTGTTTGTCAACGCAAGCAAATACGCTCTTGCGGGAAGCCGCGTCTATGTTGACCTAATTGAAAATGGTGAGAATCTGACTGTTGAGGTTAAGAATATGAGCGAGGCACAGCTGAATATAAGCGCTGATGAGCTGATGGAGAGATTCCAGAGAGGGGACGCATCCAGAAACACAGAGGGAAGCGGACTGGGTCTTTCAATAGCCAGGGATCTTACCGAGCTTATGAACGGAGAATTTGCCATAAGCGTGGACGGAGACCTGTTCAAGGCATCGGTGACTCTGAAGAAGACAGGATAAAAGACATATCCTGTATATGAAAACATATAAACATATAAACAGATGCCGCGAGCCGGTGTCTGTTTTTTCTTTCTTGCATTATTCAGCGGAAACCATTAAACTGGAGTCAGACAATATGTTTCTGCAGATTTACGGAAAAACTTACGTAGAAGAGAGGAATACTTATGAAAGCAAGACCTATTATTTTTGATACTGACCCTGGAATCGATGATGCAACCGCCATTACCATTGCAGTACGCAATCCGGAACTGGACGTGAAGCTTCTCAGCACAGTAGGCGCAAATGTTGAGGTTGAGAAAACCACGTTAAATGCGCTCAAGCTGACTGAGTTTCTGGGAGTAGATATACCTGTTGCCAGAGGCTGCGGTGAACCTCTTATCAGAAAGCTTCGCCCGTGCCCGGAGGTACACGGAATTACAGGCATGGACGGTTATGAGTTTCCGCCTGTAACCAGAAAGCCGCTGGAAAAGCATGCTGTGGAGGCAATGCGTGACGTCATTATGAACAGTGAGGAGAAAATCACGCTGGTCGTAATCGGAACACACACAAACATTGCAATTCTGTTCAGAATGTATCCTGAGGTTAAGGAAAACATCAGAGAAATCGTTACAATGGGCGGCGGCCTGACAGGGGGAAACACAAACTCTACTGCTGAGTTTAACATCTATAACGATCCCCATGCGGCATCAATGGTATTCAATTCAGGCGTTCCGGTTACAATGCTTGGACTTAACGTTACAAACGAGGCGAGACTGTACAGAGAAGATGCTGAGGCTATAGATGCAAGCGGCAGAGCAGGACATATGATTTATTCTCTTTTAAACCACTATCGTGATGCATTTCTTGACGGAGGTCTGCGTATCCACGACTCTGTTGCAGTGGCATATATTCTGCGCCCTGATCTGTTCAAAACAGAGATGCTTCCTATAGAAATCGCCCTGGAGGGACCGGCAGCCGGAACTACAGTATGTGATTTCAGAGCGATGCAGAGAGGCGAAAAAGAAGCAAATGTGAAGGTGGTAACTGAAGTGGATCCAGAGGGCTACAAGCAGTGGATCATTGATGAATTCCGCAGGGAGGACTAGGGATGAAGGTGCTGAATTTCGGATCTTTGAATCTTGACTATGTTTACAGCGTGGATCACATGGTTGCTCCCGGCGAGACTCTGACCTCCGCGGAGCGGAATGTGTTCTGCGGCGGGAAGGGACTGAATCAGTCAATCGCTCTAGCAAAAGCCGGCGCGGATGTCTATCATGCCGGACAGATCGGCCCTGAGGGTCAGATGCTGCTCGACGCAATGGAGGAACAGGGGGTCAAAACCCACTGGGTAAGAAAGACGGAAGTTCCGACGGGTCATGCTGTGATTCAGGTTGATAAGAACGGGCAGAACTGCATACTTCTTTATGGAGGAGCCAACAGAGAAATGACTGCAGATTATATTGATGAGGTGCTTGCTGATTTTGCAGCCGGAGATATGCTTCTGCTGCAGAATGAAGTCAATATGCTGGATTATATTATTGATACAGCTTACGAAAAGGGCATGACTGTCGTTCTGAACCCTTCTCCTTTTGACAGCAGCCTGGAAAGCTGTGATCTGAGCAAGGTTTCCCTTTTTCTGCTCAACGAAGTGGAGGGAGCTCAGCTTGCAGGAGGCTCAGAACCTGATGAGATACTCAAGGCTCTTCGCGAGAAATACCCTGACGCAAAGGCCGTGCTGACTCTTGGAAGTGAAGGCTCTGTGTATCAGGAGGGCGATTATGCTGCACGTCAGCATATATATAAGGTTGATGCAGTGGACACTACAGCGGCAGGTGATACCTTTACCGGATATTTTCTGGCAGCTGTACTGGAGGGGCAGGATGTGGAAAAGGCACTGGATCTTGCCGCAAAAGCATCTGCCATTGCAGTAACCCGTAACGGTGCAGCTCCGTCTGTACCGTTGCGCAGTGAAGTGGAAAAATACCAGTTTTCGCTATAATTAGTGCAAAAACTACAGTATATTATAACTATACTTTTTTGTAAAAATACGTTACAATGAAGTATAGTTATTTTTGTATTAAGGAGATATAATGAAGCAGTTTTTTGTTGACAGACTTAAGGAATATCCGGAAATCACAGATTTCTTTATGGTTAAGAGCATTGGAGTAAAAACCGGTGCCAATAAGAAACAGTATCTGGATGTTTTACTCGGAGATAAAACAGGCGAGGTTAACGCCAAAAAATGGGACGTTTCTGAGGCAGAGGAAGAGGAATTTTCCGGTTATTCAGAAGGTGACATAATTAAAGTCAAGGCACAGGTGACCGACTGGCAGGGCCAGACCCAGCTGAGAATCGCGAAGATAAGAAAATCCAACGAGAACGACGATCTTTTAATGGAGGACTACGTTAAGGCAGCACCTGAAAAGCCTGAGGATATGTTTGAATACATATACAGTGTGGCAGAGAAAATGGAGGACGAGGATCTGAGAAGACTGTGCACCAAGGTTCTGAACGATAACAGAGAAAAACTGATGTATTATCCTGCTGCATCTAAAAATCATCATGCAGAGTATGCAGGACTTCTTTACCATGTGAAGAGAATGCTGATGACCGGTCTTGCAGTATGCCAGATATATACATTTCTGAACAGAGATCTGGTTTCAGCCGGTGTGATCCTTCACGATATTGAAAAGCTGAACGAGATTGAATCCAATGAATACGGAATTTCACCGGGCTATTCTTTCGAGGGTCAGCTTCTGGGTCATATCGTTCAGGGCATCAGTTTTCTGGACAGAGAGACGAGAGCTCTCGGATTCAGCAGAGAGAAGGCCGTTATGCTGGAGCATATGATTCTTTCTCACCACTATGAGCCGGAGTTTGGCAGTCCGAAAAAGCCTCTTTTCCCTGAGGCAGAGCTGCTTCACTACCTGGATATTCTCGACGCGAGAATGTTTGACATGGAGGACGCACTTAAAGGCATTGAACCTGGAGGATTTACCGATAGAATATGGGTTCTGGATAACAGAAGACTTTACAAGCCTTCTGAAATGTAGCAGAAAGGGGATTTGATTATGATTAAGTTTAACAAGGATGTAATTCATGCTTTACGCACTCTGGAGGACAAGGGCATTGAAACCTATGCTGTTGGTGATTGTGTAAGATGGTCCCTTGCAGGAGAGCGTACATATGACTGGGATTTCATTGCAATGTGCGGAGTTGACCAGCTTAAGGAGGCTTTTCCGGAAGGAAAGCTTATCGGGCCACAGAAGGACACTCTCAGGATGGATTATTCATTAGAGGATGAGAACGGTTCAATTCTCGATATTAAAGCAGTTTCAGGAACAGTTGAAGAAGTGCTTTCTGCCAGGGGATTTACGGTAGATGCAATGGCTGACAATCCGGACAAGCCTTTTCTCGATCCGTTTGATGGAAGAGAGGACGTGAAAAAGAAGCTTGTAAGAACTATCGGTTCTGCAGGAGAGCTGTTTAAAAAAGACCCTGTTAAGATGATGGATGCTGTAAGAATAGCTGCAGAAATGGGATACGATCTGCATAAGGATGTGTTCCAGGCAATTTCAGAAAACAGCAGCCTTCTAATACACTATAATATCGTCGAAATCAGAGAGAGACTGGAAAGAATTCTGATAAGCGCAAATGCGGGAAGAGGTCTTTCGATTATGGCTGAGAGCGGACTGATGTCAGCCGTATTCGGCGAAAAGGTTGCAAAACGAATGAACCATACAGAAATGAAGGACTTTTCAACCTTGTGCGATAACATCGACAAGACACACAGAGTAAGACTGAGAAGACTTGGACTTCTTTACACTGTTCTTGGAAAGAGAAAGGCCTTCAAGGCCATTGAAAGAATGGGTTTTGATGAAAAAACTGATAAGTATCTGCATGATGCGGTTGAACAGATCTATGCAATCAACTTCATAGGTGACTTCATGAGATTCAAGAGATTCCTGTTCACCTTCGGCGAAGAGGAGTACAGCTATCTGCACAATCTGTCAAAGGCACAGAGAATCGTTTACGATCATCCGTCACACAAGATTGAGAGCAGAAACTTTCTTTATGACTCTATCAAAACCAACAATGAGCCTGTTTTTATTGAGGATCTTGTAATCGATGAGAACGATCTGATGCAGGCAGGAATAGCCGATACGCCTGAAAGAGCAAGAGAACTTCTCGGATACACAACTTCAGTGGTTCACTACAGACCAAAGAATAACGACAGAGATGTTCTGATGAAGGCGGCAAAGAAGTTCAGCAGAAGCAAATTCGCAGTTAAGACCAGATACGTTAAGTGGATGAGGTAATGGAAGAAAAAAGGGGCACAATAACTGAGATTATTTTTCATAATGAAGAGAACGGATACACAATAGGAGTTATGGAGACAGACGATGAAATGTTTACAGTAGTCGGCTGCCTTCCTTCCTGTGTAAAAGGAACATCATATAAGCTGAGAGGAACCTTCAAGGTCCATCCAACCTACGGGGAGCAGTTCGCCTTTACTGAGTTTGAGGAGGTGCTGCCGACGGGGATTGCTGGAATTGAAGGTTTTCTGGCGTCCGGAGTTATTAAGGGAATCGGCCCTAAAACAGCTGCTGCAATTGTGGATCAGTTTGGAGAACACACCTTTGAAATCATGGAGGAGGAGCCTGAGAAGCTGGCCCTTGTAAGTGGTATCGGTCCTAAGAAGGCCGCGGTAATTGCAGAAAGCTTTGCCGCTCACAGGGAATTTGCTCAGGTTTCCATGTACTTTCAGGAGTTTGGAATTTCAGCAGACTATGCGCTGAAGCTGTACAAAGCATATGGCGCCGATGCAGTGGAGCTTGTCAGGGAAAACCCCTACAGGCTTACTTCAGAGGTGTACGGCATCGGCTTCAGGAAAGCGGATACAATCGCATACAAGATGGGCTTTGCAGAGGACAGCCCGTTCAGGATAAAAAGCGGAATAAAATACGGACTGACCTTCTATGCCTCAGAGGGAAGCACTTATGTCCCTCAGCAGGAACTGTGCGAGAAGGTAGGAAATCTGCTGGAACTGTCAAGCGAGCTTGTATATGAGAATCTGGTGGAGATGGCTTTCGAGGGTGATGTGAATGTGGACACCATAGAGGGGCGGCCTGTAGTTTATCTATATGCGTACTATTATGCAGAAAAGAAAATCTGCAGGAATCTTGCCGCCATAGAAAACGGTTCCCTGAAGTCGCTGACGGTAGATGTGGACAGCATGATTCAGATGACTGAAAGACAGTCGGGAATTGAACTTTCAGGGACTCAGCGATATGCGGTAAGGAGTGCTGTAACACGAAGCATTTCTGTAATAACAGGAGGCCCCGGAACAGGAAAGACGACAATAATAAACTCTATAATCAACATTCTTGAAAGCAGTGGTATGAAGGTTGCAATTTCAGCACCTACGGGACGTGCTGCAAAAAGAATAACAGAGACCAGCGGGCACCCGGCCTATACTGTTCACAGACTTCTTGAGTACTATTACTCTGAAAGCGACGATTCCATGCATTTCGGCAGAACGGAGGAGAATCCTCTTGATTATGATGCTGTGATAGTGGATGAGGCATCCATGCTGGACCTGATGCTTACGCAGGGTCTGACAGATGCTGTAAAGCCGGGTACCAGGCTGATACTTGTCGGAGATGTGGATCAGCTGCCATCTGTGGGAGCGGGAAATGTGCTCAGAGATATTATTGAAAGTGAATATGTACATACTGTAATGCTGAAGGACATTTTCAGACAGGCCGAAGAGAGCATGATTGTAGTCAATGCCCACAGAATCAATCAGGGCGAGAGACCATTTGTCAACAGCAGGGACAAGGACTTCTTCTTCATGGAAAGACAGAAGGAAAATCAGATGGTTGATCTGATTGTTGAGCTTGTTACAGGAAGGCTTGCGGCATATTATGAGGGGATAGATTCAGTTAAGGATATTCAGGTTCTTACACCTGTAAAGAAGGGCATTCTGGGAAGCATCGCACTGAATAAAGCGCTCCAGGACGCACTAAACCCTTCGTCAGAAGAAAAGGACGAGAAGAAATTCGGGGAGAGGGTTTTCCGGGTAGGCGATAAGGTGATGCAGATCAAAAACAATTATCAGATCGGCTGGCGCAAGAGACGCGATTTCTCCGAAGGAGAGGGAATATTCAACGGTGATGTGGGATATATCGAGAGCATTGACAGAGAATTCAACACCATGACCGTCGTGTTCGATGAGGATCGCGTCGTAAAGTATGAGTTTTCCATGCTGGACGAGCTGGAACTGGCCTATGCGGTGACTGTTCACAAGAGTCAGGGAAGTGAATTCCCTATTGTAGTGATGCCTGTATCATGGTTTCCACCGGTGCTTGCTACAAGAAATCTGCTGTATACAGCAGTAACCAGGGGAAAAAATGTGGTTGTTCTTGTGGGAATGGAGAACAGAATGAATGCCATGATCGAAAACAACCGCATAGCTATGAGATATTCGGGTCTGAAGTACAGGCTCAGAAAGATTATGGGAATTTAAATCTTAAGCAGGTGTAAGGGATAGTGTAATGGGATTATTGGACAAGATGATGGAGCTGGTTTATCCGCCGTCGCTGTATTGCAGCTGCTGTGGGAATATTATCGACAGCACCAGAACATACAACCTCTGCGATCACTGTATTACTCATGTGAGATGGGATACATCAGAGGAGCCCCGCCTCGTCTCGGGACTGAAAATGTTCAGGTGTACAGAATATGGAATATATGAGAGAACTCTTATTTTCGGGTTGAAATACAACAGAAAAAGGTTTATTGCCAGGGACATAGGAAGGATAATGGCTGACAGGCTTGCTGTAACGGGAATGGAGTTTGATGTGATTGTGCCGGTTCCGCTGCATAAGGAGAAAGAGCGTGAGAGGGGCTTCAATCAGGCGGCTTTGATGGGGAAGTACCTGGGAAAAGAGCTGAACATACCATGTGTGGCTCATGGACTTGTCAGGTGCCGGAAGACCAGAGCTATGAGAGGTCTGTCGCCGACAGAGAGAGCTGAGAATATCAGAAATTCATTTCAGCTGAACCCTGTTTTTTCTGAGGAGCTTTCGGGAAAGAGAATACTGCTTATCGATGACTTCTATACAACCGGAAGCACTGCGGGAGAATGTGCAAGGGCATTGCAGCCATGCAATCCTGAAGATATTGTGTTCCTCGCCTTTGCGGCAAAATACTAGCATGCAAGCGGTGAATACAGAGTCAGGTTTGACTTGAAATATTTAGGAATAGAAGTTAAAATTAAGAAGAATAAAGGCAATCTGCAGTTGTCTGGGTCTGTGGTTGAAAATCCAGGCCAGTTACGGGCAAAGGGATCCACGTAAGCTGATCCGCAAGGCGGCAGTGATCATGGCGTAGCTTAGAAGTAAGTCCTCGGAAAAATTCCGGTAAAGGCGAGTGTGGGGGCAAAGACCAGGTCAGCCAGACAACTGCAGGCTGCCTTTTTTTGCGATGAGTTAAGCCTGGCAGATAAGAGCAAAGCGCAGGTAATGATAAAGGAAAAACCGATATACGAAATTTACCGGTAAACAAAGAACGGAAGGTCAATGAGACCCTCCGCATAGAATTCATATTAAATTTTACATCTGTCAGCTAACCGGTATCAGTACTTGGTCTCAAGCAGACCATAGTTGCCGTCCTTTCTGCTGTAGACAATGTTTACACTGTCTGTCTCCATGTCCAGGAAAACGAAGAAATCATGTCCCAGCATTTCCATTCTGATGATTGCCTCTTCAACCTCCATAGGCTGAAGCTCGAACTTCTTAGTCTTAACAATCTTTACTTCTTCAATTTCTTCATCTTCTTCAACTTCCGGAATATTTTCAAATCTCAGAGATTTATTATCGTTATATCTCTTCTGAAGCTTGCCCTTATATTTAGCCATCTGGCGTGACAGCTTGTCAACTGCCTTGTCGATACCCTCGTAAACATCTGCAGCAACTTCTTCAGCTCTGAAAACAGTGCCCTTAGCGTTAATGGTTACTTCAATCTTGTCCTTGCCTCTTTCCTGTGAAAGGACTACATTGATAGTGATGTCATCTGAAAAATATTTGCCCAGTTTCTCAAACTTCTTGTCAATTGTGTCCTCTAAACGCTTATAAGTGGTGAAGTTCTTTCCAGTGATATTAATCTTCATATGATGACCTCCTTGGTTATAATGGTCTTTTGAAGGACCATATTTTTTATGTCTTTATTATAGCATTGTACAGCATCAATGTCACATACTTTTTATGCATTTCTCTGCAAAAAAATAGAAGGAGATTTGATGAAAAAAATGCCATTTCAGGCACACCTTTAAAACACAATACATCCTTGATATTTACACGATTTTGATGTACAATGAAGGGTAGAATTTATAAGGGGAGAGAGTATGCAGGTATTCATAGATAACATTATTTCAAACATACGAATAAACGATGCTTTAGACATATTAATAGTTACCTACATTTTTTATAAAATACTGGGATTTATTAAGGAAAGCAGAGCAGAACAGCTGGTCAAAGGCCTGATAGTTCTGGTTGTGGCTTTCTTTGTTTCGGACATTCTGCAGCTATATACACTGAACTGGATTCTTAAGAGCACGATGACAATCGGAACTATCGCATTGGTCGTCGTTTTCCAGCCGGAGCTGAGAAGAGCTCTTGAATATGTGGGCAGAAGCAAGCTTGTCAGACCTGCCTTTAAGGAAATAGGTAAGGAAAAGGCAAAGGCCATTACCGATGAATTTGTAAAAGCCGTTTCTGCTTTATCAAGTTCAAGAACGGGGGCTCTGATTGTTCTTGAAAGAGAGACGTCTCTGACTGATATTGCAGAAACAGGAACTATTATAGATGCACAGATTTCTATGGAAATGATAGGCAATATTTTCTACGAGGGTGCACCGCTGCATGACGGTGCAGTAATCGTGCGAGGTGACAGACTGTATGCAGCGGGATGTGTGCTGCCGCTAACTGCCAACAAGTCTCTGAACAAGAATCTTGGAACAAGGCACAGAGCGGGAATAGGTATTACAGAGCATTCAGATGCCATCTCTATTATTGTCAGCGAGGAGACCGGAGTTATCTCTATGGTTCAGGACGGAAAGCTTACCAGATTTCTGGATTCGAAGAGTGTGGAGAAGATCCTGCTGAGGTTTTATCTGTCCGGTGAAGAAGAGGAAACAAGCCTGCTGAAGAAGCTGATAGGCAGAATAGGAGGCAGAAAACAAGATGCTAAATAATAAAAAGGTAACGATTGTTCTGTCTTTTGTAATTGCAATCTGCCTGTGGACATATGTTGTGGGAGAGACCAATCCTACGGTCACTAAGACCTTCAAGGATATTCCCATTAAAATCAAGAACGAAAAGGTGCTTGAGGAGCACGGCCTTGCAATAAGTGAAATTGAGTATGAAACTGTGTCCGTCACCCTGAAGGGCACGAGAAATCGTATGAATAAACTTATGGATACGGACATTTCCGCCTTTGTTGACTTAGAGGAGGCGGCAAAGGGTGAGAATCTTCTGAGAGTTCACATTCAGTGTCCGAGCTATATGGAATTTGAAGACAGCAGTATTCAGAAGGTGAAGGTTAAGGTCGAAAATCTGAAGACAAAAGAGGTTGATATCACCGTAAAATATGAAGGCACTGAGAACATGGACATCAAGCCGATAACATTATCTACAGCACCAGAGACGGTTACGGTACGGGGTGCAGAGTCGCTGGTGGATTCTGTTGTGAGTGCAGGTGGAATAATAGATGCAGGTGTAGTCAAGGAAAAAGCATCTATGTTCAACATTGTTATCAGGCCGCTGGATAAGGATGGCGGAGAGGTTGCGCATGTCACGGTGTCGCAGACCATGGTCACAGTGGAAGCTCAGCTGACGGAGACGAAGACGGTTCCTGTCAAAGCGACCATAGACAACGATAACGGAGCTGAGATGGGCAGAACCTACGAGATGCCGGAGAATATTATCATAACAGGAAGCAGTGCGGCACTTGAGAACATTGAGTATGTGGAATGCGAGCCAATGGATATTTCAGACATAACGGAAAGCTGCAGGCTGCCATTAAAGTTCATTTTGCCGGAGGGCGTAAGCATTTCGGAAAAAAGTGCTGACAGCTACGTTCTGAATGTCTATGTGGAGAATACTGACGAGAAGATATTTGAATTTGATTCGGGTGATATCAGGGTGAGCGGACTTGCAGACAACCTTGATGCAGCCCTTTCAGATACCAGGATAAAGGTTACTGTTAGCGGGAAGGAATCAGACCTTGTGGGTTTTGATGCCGGAAACATCTCACTCAGTGTAAACCTGGAGGACGCAGCTGTGGGAAAACACAAGGTAAACATCATTGCAGACGTAGACGGCGCATACCACACGGTGAAGGTTGAGCCGAAGACAATAAATGTAATTATTTCGCAAGAAGACAGTGACAACAATTAGGAAACGACAATATTAGACTGAGAGGTAGAAGAGAAAATGGGCAGATTATTCGGAACGGACGGCGTCAGGGGTGTTGCCAACAAGGAGCTTACGCCGGAGCTGGCATTTAACCTGGGAAAGGCCGGAGCAGCAGTTCTGAGCAGGGACGGAAAAAGACCTGTATTCGTTATAGGCAGAGATACACGCCTGTCGGGGGATATGCTGGAGAACGCTTTGACTGCGGGAATTCTTGCAGTCGGAGGTCATGTTATCAAGGTTGGTGTGATTCCGACACCGGCGGTTGCCTATCTGGTAAGAAGATACGGTGCCGACGCAGGTGTTGTGATTTCTGCATCCCATAACCCGTATGAATATAACGGAATCAAATTCTTCAACGGAGAAGGCTTCAAGCTTGATGACAAGATTGAGGAAAAAATAGAGGGCATCATTCTGGCAGGCATAGATTCAAATATGCATCAGACCGGTGAAGCAATCGGAAAATGTCTGGATGCGGGAGAGGATGCGCATGCACTTTATATCGAGTTCCTTGCAGGCACTTTTGAGGGAAATATGGAGGGCATGAAGATAGTTCTGGACTGTGCAAACGGGGCGGCATATGAAACCGCACCTACGGTATTCAGAACGCTCGGTGCAGAGGTTATCACAATCGGATGCGAGCCGGACGGAATAAACATCAATGACAATATCGGATCAACTCACCCGGAAAAGCTTCAGCAGGCAGTAGTGGAAAACAATGCTGACCTTGGTCTTGCATATGACGGGGATGCTGACAGACTTATTGTGGTGGATGAGAAGGGTGATATTATCGACGGTGACAAGACAATCTGTATCTGTGCCAAGATGCTCAAGGATGAGGGAAAGCTGAGCAATAACCTTGTTACTGCAACTGTAATGAGTAATATCGGGTTCCACAAGTTTGTAAAGGAGCAGATTGGAGCGGAAGTAGAGGTTACCGGCGTAGGGGACAGATATGTGCTTGAATCCATGCTGGAAACAGGCTGTGTCATCGGAGGCGAACAGTCAGGACATATTATCTTCCTCAATCATACAACCACGGGAGACGGAACCCTGTCATCGCTGCAGTTCGTAAAGGCTGTCCAGAAATCAGGAAAGAAGCCGTCGGAGCTGGCATCAGAAATCGAGATTTTCCCTCAGGTTCTTGTGAATGCGAAGGTCGCAAACGAGAACAAGAACGATTATCTGAAGGATAAGGAAATACAGGAATACATTGCTGAAATAGAAACTGAGATGAAGGGCTCCGGAAGGGTTCTGATAAGACCGTCAGGAACGGAACCTCTTGTAAGGGTTATGATAGAGGGGGCTGACATAGAGAGAATCAGTCAGCTTGCTCAGGAACTTGCCGATCGAATCAGTGAAAAGTATATGTAAGGAGGAGATTGGGATATGTGTGGAATAGTAGGATATGTCGGCGGAAACAACGCCAGGGATTATATCATTGACGGGCTGAAAAAGCTGGAATACAGAGGATACGATTCAGCCGGAATAGCCCTGCAGAATGAGAAAGGGATAGTGGTAAGAAAGAAGGAGGGCAAGATTGCCAACCTGGAAAAGCTTATAGAGGAGGAAAAGCTTTACGGAACCACCGGAATAGGTCATACCAGATGGGCCACTCACGGTGCCCCTTCAGATAACAACGCGCATCCTCATATAAGTCAGGATGAATCCATTGCCATAGTTCATAACGGAATAGTTGAGAACTATATGGATCTTAAGCAGATGCTCAGCGAGGAATACGGAGTTGTTTTCAAAACTGAGACTGATTCAGAGGTCATTGCCCAGCTTATCAGCGTGCTGAACAAGGGTAATCTGGAGAAGGCTGTGTATGATGCGGTTGCAATGATGAGGGGAGCTTATGCTTTTGGCGTGATTTCAAAGGATGAGCCTAATAAGATTATCGCATACAGAAAGGATGCACCTCTTATTGCCGGTCTGGGCAAGGGCTGTAATTTCATCGCATCGGATATTCCGGCACTTCTGAAGTATCTGGATGAAATCTATCTTATCGAAAACGATGAGATGGTAATCTGCACACCTGACCGTATCATTATTAAAGATAAGAACGGCAATGAAATCAAAAGAAAAATTCTACATGTGAACTGGAGCCTGGAGGATGCCGAAAAGGACGGATACGAGCACTTTATGCTTAAGGAAATCCATGAGCAGCCAAAGGCGATCAGGGAGACTCTTACAAGAAGACTTGATGAGCACGACAATATTTCGCTGGACGGCATCACTCTCACAAAGGAACAGCTCGACAGCTTCAATAAGGTCTATATTGTTGCGTGCGGAACTGCTTACCATGCCGGTCTGGTTGGAAAATATGTAATAGAGAAGATGGCGAGAATACCTGTTGAGGTGGATATCGCATCTGAATTCAGATACAGAGATCCGTTTGTCGATGACAAAACTCTGTTTATTGCAATCAGTCAGTCAGGAGAGACTCTGGATACTCTGGCAGCCCTTCGTGAGGCTAAGAGCAAGGGCGCAAGAATTCTGTCTGTTGTAAACGTGGTAGGAAGCTCCGTTGCAAGGGAATCCGACGATGTATTCTATACATGGGCCGGACCTGAGATTGCAGTTGCTTCTACCAAGGCATACACCACACAGCTGGTATGTATGTACCTGATTGGTCTGTACATGGGAAGACTGAGAGGTACAATTACAGAGGATTACTACAGAAACATACTCGAAGAGCTGAAGGCTGCTCCGGAAAAGGTGGAGAAGATACTGAACGGCTCATCGGAAATAGAGGCTCTTGCAAAGCTTCTGTACAACAGAACCAATGTGTTCTTCATCGGCAGAGGCCTTGATTCAGCCGTTGCCTATGAGGGTTCACTGAAGCTGAAAGAGATATCATATATCAATTCCTTTGCTATTGCGGCAGGTGAGCTCAAGCATGGAACTATCGCTCTTATGGAGCCGGAAACTATTGTAATAGCACTTGCCACTCAGGACGCTTTGTTCGAGAAGATGGTGTCAAACATCGTAGAGGTCAAAGCTAGAATGGCTCATGTGGTATCCATCGCGAAGGAAGGAAACACTAAAATCGAGGAAACAAGTACAGAAACCATCTACATCCCTAAGTGTGCCGATGAGGTTGCACCGCTGCTTTCAGTAGTGCCGCTTCAGCTGTTCTCATATTATGTTGCACGGGAAAAGGGAGAAGATATTGACAAGCCGAGAAATCTGGCAAAGAGTGTAACTGTAGAATAAACATAGTGGATAGTGAAAAATCATAATTAACAGGAGAGACAAACCAATGAATTACGAAATCAGAGACATCAGCCTTGCACCATCCGGTCATCAGAAAATTGAATGGGTAAGAAACAACATGCCTTTACTCCGCGGACTTGAAGAGGAGTTTATCCAGACGAAGCCTTTCGAGGGAATCAAGATTTCTCTTTCAGTTCACCTTGAAGCGAAAACTGCTTACCTATGCAAGGTTCTTGCAGCCGGGGGAGCTCAGATGTCCGTTACAGGAAGTAATATTCTATCTACCCAGGATGACGTTGCGGCAGCTCTTGTGGATGACGGACTTATGGTATTTGCATACCATGGTGCAACTCCGGAGGAATATGACAGACATATTGAAATGTGTCTGGAGCACAAACCGAACATCATCATCGATGACGGCGGTGACCTTGTGGGAATGCTTCATACAAAGAGACCTGACCTTGCTGAAGAAGTATGGGGAGGCTGCGAGGAAACAACTACAGGCGTAATCAGACTGAAGGCTATGGCAAGGGAAGGCGTACTGAGATTCCCTATGGTTGCTGTAAACGATGCTGACTGCAAGCATCTGTTTGACAACAGATACGGAACAGGTCAGTCAGTATGGGACAGCATAATGAGAAATACAAATCTTATCGTTGCATCCAAGACTGTTGTCGTTGCGGGATACGGCTGGTGCAGCCGCGGAATTGCAATGCGTGCAGCGGCTCTTGGTGCAAAGGTTATCGTAACAGAGATCAATCCGGTCAAAGCTATCGAAGCCAGAATGGATGGTTTCGACGTTATGACTATGGATAAAGCGGCACCTTTGGGAGATATCTTCGTATCTGCTACAGGCTGCTGCAAAACTATTACCGTAGAACATATGCTAAAAATGAAGGGAGGCGCAATCCTGACTAACGCCGGACATTTCAACTGTGAAATTGACATGGATGGTCTGGAGGCGGCTGCTGTATCCAAGAAAGAGACTCGTAAGAATATTATGGGTTATGAGCTTTCAAACGGCAGGATGGTTAACGTAATCGGCGAGGGCAGACTGGTAAATATCGCTGCTGCTGATGGTCATCCGGCTGAAATCATGGATATGAGCTTTGCCGTTCAGGCTCTATCCGCTATGTACATCAGGGACAATTATAAGGAACTGGCAAATGATGTAATTGATGTAAGCCGAGAAATCGATGATGTTGTTGCAAGAAGAAAGCTTGCAGCATGGGGCATTGAAATCGACACACTTACACCTGAACAGGAAGAATATCTGAATAGTTGGGATCTGTAAAATGACGTACGAAGAGATTAAGAATCAGGCGGCTCAGGCCGTAACAGAATTACTTGAAGCAGCAAAGCTTTCTAAGGGGGACATTTTTGTCATCGGATGTTCATCAAGTGAAATCAAGGGAGCACATATAGGCAAGGGGTCAGACATAGACGCAGCAAAGGCTGTCTATGAAGGTGTATACCCTATTCTTGCAGAAAAAGGCATCTATCTTGCAGCTCAGTGCTGTGAGCATCTGAACAGAGCGGTAATCGTGGAGAAGGACGCACTCCTTCCGGGAACTGAGATCTGTAACGTTGTGCCACAGCTCCATGCGGGAGGCTCATTTGCCATGACTGTATATGAAAATGCGGCTCATCCGGTAGCTGTGGAGGAAATCAAAGCTGACGCAGGAATGGATATCGGAGATACTCTTATCGGAATGCAGCTTAAGAAGGTTGCTGTTCCTGTAAGAATTTCAGTTAAAAAAATCGGAGAGGCAAACGTTGTCTGCGCCAGAACAAGACCTAAGTTCATAGGCGGAAGCCGTGCGGTTTACGACGATGTGCTGTCCGGAGGAGATGTAAGGAGATAAGGCGATTTTTGAACAGCAGAAGTTGGAAAAGCACCAATTCTGGCGGCACTGCATAGCCTAAAGTATAATTCTATATAAAAGTAGGTGAAAATGATGTCAAGAAATTGCGGCTTATTCAACGGTGAAAATGGAGGCGTAGATTCCAGCTTACTGTTTTTCTTCTTATTGCTGGTAATCATCTTCTGCAATTGCTAGAGTATAATTAAGGGGAGGCGAACTGTAATCGCCTCCCTGTTTGTTATGACTAGTGTTTGTTATTTTGGTATTTTATGGGTAATTTCTTTGGCTGATGGAATATGTATATTATGCTGAATTTATTCATGTGCCTGATTATAAAATAAGACTAACCAATTCAGCCGCGTTTTGCCTGAATTAGTCTTGTTTTGCATCAAAACGGCCGCGCAATTGGAATTGAAATTGCCCGTGATTATTCATATAGAGCTCAGAGTAGCCTTGTTAAATGGAAGATACTGCATATTACTGCATATTATGTAATATGATACAAGTTTTTCCCCAGGCCAACGTACCACCATCTTATCAAATTGATTTCTTTATGAATTAATATTTAAAGAACAAAATACTTATTAATTTACCCATACGGAATCTTTGTTGCAAAAACTGCAGCACGCCTGTTTACCATAAAAAGTGGCTGACTTCAGGCAAATCGCTCACTTTTGGATCCCTAAAACTGTCAAATCAGGCATGCAAAGCCAAAGATGCATTAAACAGAGAGTCGACAAAGCTGTCGGCTCTCTGCACATGTTTATCTTGTCGAATTTGTCGGCAGGTTAGGATTGGACAGATAAATGTAGACCATTTTTATGTTGTAGTAGTCTAAGGCCATAACGTTGTTGGTAGTAAGCTCCTGGAGAATGATGTAGTTGTTGCCTACGCCAACCAGATATCCGTAGCGTTCTTCCACTATGTTGGAGCCGACAAGCTGTTCAACTCTCATATATTTTCCAATTTGTGTTCTCAGGAAACCGTTTAGGTACTGAAGATCGTTGTAGCTTAGCAGCTCCTGGTATTCAGGCGGCAGGAGCGGATTGCTTGGTACTTTGAAAATCGGTGCGTTGGGAATTAACGGTCCGGAACCGGAGTATATCGGATTATTCATCAGGCCGACCGGCGAAGTTGATGTATTTACTGAAGGAATCTGAGAGTTTGGGGAAAGGTAGGCGCTTCTGTCACCAAAGCCCTCATTTACATCTGATGTAGCAGCCATACTGCCTGAACTTCCCGCGGCACTTACCTGACCCGTGGATGTATTTGCTGCACCGTTACCTGTAATCTGAACGTCAGGCTGCGGCTCAATAAATTCGCTCATCTGTGAGTAGTTCAGCATATAATCACTGGAATTTCTGTTCGAATTATCATTCATATTGTTATCTGTACGTGCGACCCTGGACACGGTGCCGCATCCACCCTCTAAATTACAATACATTTTAAATATCACCTCATTTAAGTTTCTGCATAATAAGCAGTTGGAAGATAGAAGCAGTGATTTCCTACACGGTTGTGAAGTACTCCAACCTTAGTGGGAAAGTTTGCAGGACACCTGGAACTGAACGGATTCATGAAGAACAGAGACTCATCGACGCCAGGCAGTCTGCCGCCGCTTAACGCCCAGTCAACAATTTCGTAATGAACTTCAGTGGGATTCATATTGTAAACATTCTGGCGATTGTAGGAACCTCCTACAGTCTCCTTCATGCAGGTGAACTGACCCGGCTGGGTTATGATATTTCTTACATTGCCTCCGTCGCTGACCCTGGCAAACTCACCATAATCAATGTTGGCACGATTCATTATTACCGTTGCAACAGCACGCATTCCGTCCTCCCCCTCACCGCCTGCTTCACATTCTATCAGTCGGGCAAAAAGCTCCCTAGTATCATAAGGCATGAAATCACCTCAAAAGAATTATAATTAATATTAAGATATGCAGACTTGACAATTTGTGATATACTATTAAGAACAAAAGTAGTAGGAGGGATTTAGAAATGTTAACAGCAATTTTTGCACTACTGATAATACCATTTATCATCCTGTTCACTATCGGAATTCCGATTATCGTCGGTGTTGTGGTTTACAGAGATGCAAACAAGAGAGTGGACTGCAACCCTTGGTTATGGGCGCTTATCGCAGCGCTGATTCCAAGCTTTATCGGTGTTGTAATCTATGTGATTGTCAGACGGGATTATCCGCTTAAGTCTGAGAACAGAATGGCAGGAGAAGATCTGGATGATGAAGAGGAGTCATATTATCAGAAGAACTACGATAATATGGCCGTTGAGAACAAAGGTGAGAAAAACGGCATTCCTACGTGGGCAAAGGTTATAATCATCATAGTTGCGGCTCTGCTGATACTGTGGCTTGCGGGAATTGTCGTAGCAACGCTTAAGTACCTGTTCGGCTACGGCTGCTATATACCGTCACTGTATTAGACAGATGAACTAAAGACAGAGGCAAGTGTGGAGGAAAATCCGCGCCTGCCTCTTTTTTTTCGGCGGTTTATCAAAACTCACTTACTTCGAAGTCCGCAGCAGGAGCTTTTTCAATGCATGACCGTTGAATGGAATCAGCGGGTACAGATATGACGAGCCGCTGATGGTTTTGGTCGTGGAGATTATGAGAAAGCTGACCGCGGCGCCGGCGATAACTCCGGGAACACCTCCAAGGTATGCACCAATCAGCATTATAACACGGATGAACTTGATGCCGTAAGAAAGCTCTATGCTTGGCTGAGTGAAGGAAGCCAGCGCGACTACAGCCATAACCAGAATCGTCTGAGGTATGAACCAGCCCGCATCAATGGAAAAGTCGCCAAGGATCAGAGCACCTATGACAGAAAGTGAGGTGCCCAGAGACTCAGGTGTGTTAAGCGAAGCCAGCTTCAGGCCGTCCACAGCTATCTCCAGAAGAACGAACTGCCAGAAGATAGAAAGCGCATAGGGATCCTTCGGCACGATAAAATCCATATCGAAGGGTGCATCCATGTGACCTTCAGTTATGAGTATATACAGCGGTGAGGCAAAGAGAATCACAAGCATGTTAAGGATGCGAAGCAGACGAAGATAGTTTCCTGTGAGCAGCGGAAAATAGTAATCATCGATATCCTGAGTGAAATCGAAAATACCCACAGGAAGCAGCAGAACTGTAGGCGAGTTATCGGTAATAACTGCAATTTTCCCTTCGGTCAGATGGGCGCAGACAATGTCAGGCCGCTGCGTGTAGCGAACCTTTGGAAACGGGTTCAGGGCCATCATTCTTCTCGATTTTCCCTTATCCCTGTACAGCTCCTTTTCAAGCTGCTCCACAATTGTCTGATCCGAAAGTGAGACCGAATCAAGCTGTATTCTGTTCAGAGCTGACTCCACACGAGTCAGCAGCGCTTCGTCACAGGCTCCCTTCATATAGGCTACACCAACATCTGTCTTTGACTTTTCGCCCACGATGAAGTGCTTGAAAATCAGTCTGTTGTCACGGATCCTGCGACGTATAAGCCCCAGGTTGCGCATAAAGCTTTCTGTGAATCCGTCCTTGGCTCCCCGGAGGGTTTTCTCCTTTGAGGGCTCTTCCACGCCGCGCTGGGGATAATCTCTTGTGTCTGCGATGATGATTTTGTCCAGACCCTCGACCAGCATGGCGGTCAGACCGGAATACATTTTCTTTACGGCTGTGTCGACATCACCTGTAGTTTCAGCCGCAATATATGGAAAAAGCTTTTCTATGAAATCATCTGCACGATGGACATCAGATATTTCGGCGGGTCTTACGTCCAGGACGAAGTTGAGCAGAATCTGGCATTTTTCGGCATCAGTCAGTCCGTCAACAAAATACACCCTGGCCTGTCTGCCGCCGATGACCAGCTTTCTCTCAAGCAGGTCGAAACACTCTCCCAGAGGGAGCTGGCCTCTGAATTTCTCAAGAAACAGCTTGTAATTATCACTCATAAATAACGACTCCTTTCTCATATAAAATTCCCGAAAATCTTTGAAATAATACCCAAAAAGTTGTATAATATATTGAATTATAGTCAATTACCATAATGGAGGATTTTAATAAATGGATTACAAGAAATTAGCAGAGCTGTTATTCCCTGAAATCACTGCAAAGCCGGAGGATTATGAAGCAAAATATCCTGCAAGAGAACTTCCGGAAGGAGCGAAGGTTACGAGACTCGGACCGAGCCCTACAGGATTCATCCACCTTGGAAATCTGTACGGCGCTTTCGTAGATGAGAGACTGGCACATCAGTCAGGCGGAATATTCTATCTGAGAATTGAAGATACAGACGATAAACGATATGTGGAAGGTGCTGTGGATATCATAATAAATTCACTGAAGTTCTTCGGAATCAGTTTTGATGAAGGAGCTACTATGGAGGGAGATATCGGACAGTACGGAAACTACACTCAGAGCCGGAGAGGTGAAATCTACCAGTGCTATGCAAAGAAGCTGGTTGAGGAGGGCAAGGCGTATCCTTGTTTCCTGACTGAAGATGAGATTGCAGAAATCAGAGCAGGACAGGAAGCTAACAAGTGCAATCCGGGAATATACTGTGAATATGCCAGGTGCAGAGAGCTTTCCTATGAGGAAATCGAAGAAAACATTAAGGCAGGAAAGCCTTATGTAGTAAGACTGAAGTCAGACGGCAAGCCGGCCCAGCCAGGTGAAGAGGCGAAGAAAATCCGCGTTGAGGATGCAATCAGAGGCGTTCTGGAAATGCCGGAAAACTATCAGGATGTTGTAATCCTGAAGACAACAGGAATTCCAACATATCACTTCGCTCACGTTGTGGATGACCATCTTATGAGAACCACTCACGTTGTAAGAGGTGCAGAATGGCTTCCATCACTTCCTATCCACGTTGAGCTCTTCGAAAAGCTGGGATGGGAAATGCCGGTTTACTGCCATACAGCACAGCTAATGAAGCTTGATGAAGAAGGAAACAAGAGAAAGCTTTCCAAGAGAAAGGATCCGGAGCTTTCACTTGACTACTATAGAAATCAGGGATATCACCCAGCTGCTGTAAGAGAATATCTTCTTACAATCCTGAACTCCAACTTTGAGGAATGGCGTATGGTGAACCCTGACGCACCGATTGATGAGTTCGAATTCACAACTGACAAGATGAGCAACTCAGGCGCATTGTTTGATCTGAACAAGCTTAATGACATCAGTAAGGACGTTCTTCTAAGGATTCCTGCATCTGAGCTTTATGATTTCCTGAAGGGATGGGCAGAGGAATTTAAGCCTGAAATCATGCATATCTTTGAGGACAGAGATTATCTGGAGAAGATTCTTGACCTTGGCAGAAACGATAAGAAGCCAAGAAAGGATCTGATCTATGCGCAGCAGATTATTGAATTCATCAGCTATTTCTTTGATGACATGCTGAAGATTGAAGACGAGATGCCTGCAGAGGTGCCTGCGGATGATGTAAAGGCAATCCTGGATGCATACCTCGCATCATATGACCACAGCGATGATCAGAGCCAGTGGTTCGATAAAATCAGAAACATCGCAACTGAGATGGGATATGCGGCAAAACCTAAGGATTTCAAGAAGCATCCGGAAGAGTACAAGGGTCACGTCGGACACGTGAGCACAGTAATCAGAATTGCTCTTATGGGACGTGCACAGTCACCGGACGTCTGGGAGATTCAGCAGATTCTGGGCGAAGAAAGAACAAGAGCAAGAATCTCAAACTACTAAAATTACCTGTTTACAGCTGCATGCGGCAATCATTTTGCCGCTGCGGCAGATTAGGAGAAATAAATGGCATTCACTCACTTACACGTACATACTGAATACAGCCTTCTGGACGGAGCTGCCAGAATTAAGGATATTGTTGCGCGTGCAAAGGAGCTGGGCATGGATTCCCTTGCCATTACAGACCACGGTGTTATGTTCGGCGTTGTTGACTTTTACAAGGAATGTAAGAAGCAGGGAATTAAGCCTGTTATAGGCTGTGAGGTGTACACTGCGGCAAGAACCATGCTGGACAAAGATGCCGACAAGGACAAGTACCAGGGTCACCTGGTTTTGCTCGCCAGAGATAACGACGGGTACAAAAACCTGATAAAGATCGTATCTGCCGGTTTTACGAAGGGCTATTACTATAAGCCGAGAATAGACAAGGACCTTCTAAGACAGTATAGTGAGGGCATTATCGCACTTTCAGCATGTCTTGCCGGCAAGGTGCAGAACTGCCTTCTGAACAGAGATTATGAGGGGGCAAAGAGAGAGGCTATGGAGCTGGATGAAATATTCGGCCACGGCAATTTCTACCTGGAACTTCAGGATCAGGGACTTGATGAAGAAGCCTTCATCAATCCTGAACTGGTTCGTCTCTCAAGAGAACTTGATATTCCAATGGTTGCGACTAATGACGTTCATTATGTCAAGCAGGAGGATGCCGAGTTCCATGACGTTCTTCTTGCAATTCAGACAGCTACCAGCATCGATGATGAGAATCGGATGAGATTCCCTAACGATCAGTTCTATCTGAAGAGCGAGGATGAAATGAGAAAGATTTTTGCCTTTGCTCCTGATGCTGTAGAGAATACTCACAAAATCGCTATGGAGTGTAACGTGGAGTTTGAATTCGGCAACTATCATCTGCCTGAATTTCTGCCTCCGGAGGGCAAGACCAACAGTGAGTATCTGAGAGAGCTGTGCAGCGCAGGGCTGAAGCAGAGATATGATGATATTACTGAAGAACTTAAGGAAAGACTCGACTATGAGCTTGGAGTAATTGAATCCATGGGATATGTGGAATATTTCCTTATCGTATGGGACTTCATAAACTTCGCCAAGGAGAACGGCATCATGGTAGGACCCGGAAGAGGCTCCGCGGCGGGAAGCCTGGTTGCCTACTGTCTGAAAATCACAGATATAGATCCCATCAGATATAATCTGATTTTTGAGCGATTCCTCAACCCTGAGCGTGTAAGCATGCCGGATATAGATATCGACTTCTGCATCGAGCGAAGAGGTGAGGTAATCGATTATGTGAAGAGGAAGTACGGCAAGGACAACGTTTCCCAGATTATCACCTTCGGTACCATGAAGGCGAAGGCGGCAGTCAGGGATGTGGGGCGTGCACTGAACATGTCCTACGCCGACACGGACAAGGTTGCGAAGGCAATTCCTTTCGACCTGAAGATGACTATCGACAGGGCACTTGAGATGAATCCTGAGCTGAAAACGGCATATGAAAATGACCCCGCGGTTGCAAAGGTACTGGATATTTCCAGGGCTATCGAGGGTATGCCGAGGCATGCGTCCACTCACGCCGCAGGCGTGGTAATATCAAAACTTCCTCTGGACGAATATGTCCCTCTATATATGTCGGATAAGGGAATTGCGACCCAGTTCAATATGACTACAATTGAGGAACTGGGCCTTCTGAAAATGGACTTCCTGGGTCTTCGGAATCTGACAGTTATCAGAGATGCCCTTGAACTTATAGAAAAAGATTATGGAGTAACGATAGACTTCGCCAGAATGGGATATGATGATCCCGCAGTCTACGAGATGATCGCAGGCGGCAACACAGAAGGGGTTTTTCAGCTTGAAAGCGGCGGAATGACAGCATTCATGAAAAATCTGAAGCCTACATGCTTTGAGGATGTTGTTGCGGGAATATCCCTGTACAGACCGGGGCCTATGGACTCTATTCCCAAATATATCGAAAACAAGAAGAACCCGGACAAAATCAAATATGTTACACCTGAGCTTGCGCCGATTCTTGACGTAACCTACGGCTGTCTGGTATACCAGGAGCAGGTAATGCAGATCGTTAGAGACCTGGCAGGATACAGCTTCGGACGTTCCGACATTGTACGCCGTGCAATGAGTAAAAAGAAAAAGGACGTAATGCTTCAGGAGAAGGAGTACTTCATTAACGGCAAGCTGGATGAGAACGGAAACGTTGAAATTCCGGGCTGCGTCAGAAACGGAATTTCCGCGGAGGCAGCAGAATCCATCTTTGCGGACATGGAGACCTTCGCACAGTACGCATTCAACAAATCTCATGCAGCGGCTTACGCCGTTCTGGCATTTGAAACGGGTTATCTTAAGAAATACTACCCTGTAGAATTCATGGCAGCACTGTTAACGAGCGTGATGGGAGATGCAAAATCCATCGCAAAGTACATCAGAAACTGTCAGGACATGGGGATAGATGTGCTTCCTCCATCTGTAACGGAAAGCAACAAGAAGTTTACCGTGGTTGACGGAAAGATAAGGTTCGGACTTCTCGGCGTGAAAAACGTCGGAGAGGGTGCAATCGATGCCATCGTCAAAGCCAGGACAGAGAAGGGCGTACCTGATGATATTTTCAGTTTCATAAACGGACTGGAAATCAGCGAGGTAAACAAGAAAGCTGTTGAAAGCCTGATAAAGGCAGGCGCCCTTGACTGTTTTGATACTAACCGGGCAGCACACCTTGCGGTGTATGAGAGCCTGATGGAATCCGCCCAGAACAGTGCGAGAAGGAATATTGCCGGTCAGCTTTCCCTCTTCCAGCTGAGCAGCGAGGAGATGAACGCCGGCAGTACGAGAACTCTGCTGCCGAAGGTTGAAAATTTTGATAAAAGAACCCTGCTTGCCATGGAAAAGGAAATGCTGGGTGTATATATATCAGACCATCCTCTAAATGAATACAGAAAGAGAATGGAACAGCTGGTGTCAGTTACCACTGACGATCTGGCACATGTTGCCGACAGTGAAAATCAGCAGAATTCAGCCATAACTGACGGGATGACTGTTACTATGGCGGGTATGGTTACGGGAAAGAAGAATCTTGTTACCAAGAACAGTAAAATGATGGCCTTCGTCGACATAGAAGATCTTTACGGCAGTATGGAGGTTGTTGTTTTCCCTAACGTATATGAAAAATACAGGGAACAGATTGAAGAGGACAATGTGGTGGTTATCAGAGGCAAGCTTAATTTTAAGGAAGATGAAATGCCTAAGCTGCTTGCTGACTCAATCGTGAACATTGCGGATGTAAGTGATGAGAAGCTTGAAAAACCGGTAAAATCTGCTCCGGTTCCTTCAAAGGATGCTATAAAGGTCAGAATTCCTGCCGAGGCAGATGAAGCCGCTATGCTGAAGGAACTGTCTTCAGTTTTCGGAAGCTTCAGAGGCAATGTGCCTGTGCTGATTTATCTTCAGAACGGTAAAATTGTTAGAACCGGTCCCGGTGGAGGTGTAAACGGGTCGATAGACTTTTTCGACACGGTAGCTGAAATCGTAGGCCGAATGAATATAAAAGGAAGGGTAATACAATGAGAAGAATAGGTGTATTAACTAGCGGTGGAGACTCACCGGGAATGAATGCGGCAATCAGAGCCGTAGTAAGATGCGGAATTGAAACAGGTATGGAGGTATACGGTATCTCCAGAGGTTATGAAGGCCTTATTGACGGGGAAATCAGACAAATGGGCTTCAGAGATGTAAGCGATATTTTACATAGGGGCGGTACTGTTATCAAATCTGCAAGAAGTGAAAGATTTAAGACAGAGGAAGGCCAGATTAAAGCCATGAATATGCTGGAAACCTTTGGAATCGAAGGCCTGGTTGTAATAGGCGGTGACGGATCTCTAACGGGCGGCCTGGAACTTTCCCAGAGAGGAATCAAGGTAATGGGTCTTCCCGGAACCATCGACAACGATCTTGGATATACAGACTTCACAATCGGTTTTGATACGGCGGTAAGCACTGTGCTTGATGCGATTACCAAGCTTCGTGACACATCTTCAGCGCATGAAAGAACAACGGTCATTGAAGTAATGGGAAGAAACTGCGGTGACATAGCACTGTTTTCCGGACTTGCAGGCGGTGCTCAGGCTATATTTGTCCCTGAGGTTGAAGAAGATATCAACGAGGTATGCAAGAAGATTGTAATATCAGCAAATGACGGAAAACAGCACAGCATCGTAATAAGAGCTGAGGGTTACAAGATGTCATCTCAGGAAATCGTTGATGCCATTGCAAGAAAGACCGGACGTGAAACGAAGCTGGTTGTTCTGTCTTATCTGCAGAGAGGCGGAAGTCCTACAATGCACGACAGAATGCTCGCTACACGTACTGCAGCCAAGGCTGTTGAGCTCCTTGCAGAAGACTCCACAAGCAAGGCTATAGGCATCGTGGACAACACGATTGTTGCCTACGATCTGGAGGAGGCTCTTCAGCAGAAGAGAGTTCTTGACATGGATATGTATAACCTGATAGGAGTATTAGGAAAATAACAGGAGGAAATAATGAAGATATTTACAATGATCGCAGGATTAATCCTGACCATTCTGGGGGTATTCTGCATAGCCGAATCGGGACTGTCGTTCCTGGCGGTGGCATTCCCTGTGGGACTGGTAATGATGTTTGTAGGTATTGTGGAATGTTTTGCCTATAAGAAGGTGGCCGAAACAGAGGAGCGCAAGCACTTCATCTTTATTGACGGTCTGACAACCTTCTTTATCGGTTTTGTTTCCATAAGCGGATGCCTTACAATCGACCTTGCCGTTGTGGTTGCTTTTGCACTGTGGAGCATGGTTGCCGGTATTCGTGTAATAGGTCTTCTGATAGAGGACAAGAGCTACAAGGAAGAGGAAAAGGATCTGAACTTTTACTGTATGGTCATAGTAAGTGCTCTGAATCTGCTCCTCGGTATCTACGGCTTCTTCAATTCTATGCTTCTCGAAGTGACCGTGCTGATGATGGTGGGTCTGTGCTGCGCGGTGCAGGGTCTGAACGTTATCAGAATAGGTTTTGATATTCCGTACATCAAGCCGGATCTTATCAAAACCAAGGACGAGAAGATTGCCGATGCAGAGGCGGAGGTTCAGAAGGCCAAGAAGGTAATGAAGGAGGCTATTCAGAACGTAAGAGATGCCAAGGTTGCAGTTGCTGCGGCTGAGGAGGAGCCTGAGTTTGATGAGCTGATAAGTGAGCCTGCGGCAGAGCCTATCAGCGAGATTATAAGCAATATTGTTGAACCGGTGCCTGAAGATGTAGAGGCTGCCGGAGAACAGACAGAGGAAAAGACAGAAGAGTAATATGAACGATATATGCATTATAGGTGGAGGGGCTGCTGGTTTATCAGCAGCCATTTCTGCAAAAGAGGCAAATTCTTCACTGAAGGTTGCCGTAATAGAAAAGAAAAACCAGGTGGGAAAGAAAATTCTTGTATCAGGTAACGGAAAGTGCAATCTGACTAATACAGCCTGTCCCGGTTATAAGGAAACTCTGGAGTTTTTCAGGAAGGCAGGCATTATAACGAGATGTGACAGTGAGGGACGTGTATATCCTTACACAGAGGAGTCACGTGCAGTTCGTGATGCGCTTCTTGCAAGAGCACGCAGCCTTGGTGTGGAGTTTATCACCTCTGCACAGGTACTGGGAATATCCAGACAGAAGAATTTCAGCCTGGATATGGGAAACAGATTTGTTGAGTGCCGGAAGCTTCTGATTGCTACAGGTGGCAAGTCGTCACCTCAGTGCGGAAGCACAGGTGACGGATACAGGTTTGCGAGAGCATTTGGACATCATGTTTCACGTCTAGTGCCGGTTCTAACCGCCATAGATGTTAAGGAGGACATGGAGAAGCTGGCAGGAGTCAGAGCAAAGGCGAAGGTTTCTCTTACCTTTAAAGGGGAAACTGTTTTCTCTGAAAGGGGAGAGGTGCAGTTTACCGCTGCCGGTGTATCAGGAATCTGCGTGTTCAACATGTCCAGGTTTATGATGCTGCCTGAAGGGAAAACCCTGGATGGGGGTTTTGATGACTACAGAATTCACGTAGACTTTTTTCCTGACACAGACGATATGACCGAACTTCTGAGAGAGCGTAAGAAAGCCGGCTTCACAGGCGAAAAGCTGCTGGATTACCTGGTTAGAAAGCCGGTTGCCGACCGAATTCTTGAGATGACAGCAGGCGATGAGCGTGCAGCCGCCGGCGCTTTAAAGGATTTTGTTCTTTCGCCGTCGGGTGCAAAGGGCTGGAATTTTGCACAGGTGACAAAGGGGGGTGTCTCGCCGGACGAGGTTAACCCGGAGACCATGGAGTCAAAGCTGGTTAAGGGGCTGTACTTTGCAGGTGAAGTGCTGGACTACGACGGGCCGTGCGGGGGATTCAATCTTCAGAACGCATGGGAAACAGGAATAAAAGCAGGAAAGGGTATGGCTCATGAGTAAGAGATACAGAATTCAGCAGGTAAAGCTGGGCATAAATGAATCAAAGGATGAGCTTCCTAAGAAGATTCTGAAGAAGCTTGGACGACGTGACTATATAATCAGTGATTATGAAATTGTACGTGAATCAATAGACGCCCGCGATAAAAATGACATTAAATTTGTATATACGGTGGATTTTGAGCTGATGTCAGCCCAGAACCACAAGCAGCAGGTGACTCTTCCCGTTAACGGGAAAAGCGGCATCAGTCCTGCGCCTGAAATGGTCTATCTCGATGTTCCTTCGGGAGCTCAGCCGCTTAAATATCGTCCGGTAATCGTGGGATTTGGTCCCTGCGGCATGTTTGCAGGCCTGATTCTTGCGCGTCGCGGTTACAGACCTGTTATTCTCGAAAGAGGAAACAAGGTTGAGCAGAGAGTGGAGGACGTACAGCGCTTCTGGAATGAGGGAATTCTTGACACTGAGTCTAACGTTCAGTTTGGAGAGGGAGGTGCCGGGACTTTTTCCGACGGCAAGCTGACTACCGGGATCAAGGATCCGCGAATCCGCAAGGTTCTAAGCGAGCTTGTCAAAGCCGGTGCAGACCCAGACATCATGTACAAGCAGAAGCCTCATATTGGAACCGACGTTCTGGTAACAGTTGTGAGGAATATAAGAAAAGAGATTATTGCCTGCGGCGGAGAGGTAAAATTCGGAGCACGGTTCGAGGAACTGATTCTGAAAGACGGTGCGGTTGCCGGTGTAAGGTATTCACAGGCTGCAGGCAGTCAGCGCATTATGCATGAGATGGAGGCTGACTCTGTAATCATGGCTATGGGTCACAGTGCGAGAGACACCTTCAGAGCACTGAACGGCCAGGGCGTAGGCATGAAGCAGAAGCCTTTCTCCATAGGTGTGAGAATCGAGCATCCTCAGGAAATGATCGACAGAGCGCAGTACGGAAATGTAAGGGGTCTGCCGCCTGCGGATTACAAACTGTCATATCACTGCGAAAACGGAAGAGGGGTATATACCTTTTGTATGTGTCCGGGTGGGGAGGTTGTAATTGCATCTTCTCAGGAAGGCATGGTTGTAACTAACGGAATGAGCAACAGGGCCAGAAACAGCGGTACTGCAAATTCCGCGCTGCTGGTGGATGTGAGATGTGAGGATTTTGGATCTGACAGCCCTCTTGCCGGTGTGGATTTCCAGGAGAAATATGAACGGCTGGCCTTTGAAAACGGTGGAGGGAATTACAGGGCACCTAAGTGCACCTGGGGAGAATTCAGAAAACTGGATTCAGAAACCGGAACCGAAATGTCACAGAATGATGCGGCTGAAGAGGCCGCTAAGGCGTCAAGTCAGGCTGCAAGGAGTGTTGCAGCCAGTCTGCCTGACTTTGCTGTTGAATCAATAAAGGAAGCCATGCCTCATATGGGTCGCAGAATCAGGGGCTTTGACTCTGACGAGGCAGTGATGACCGCTACAGAAACCAGAAGTTCATCTCCTGTTCGTTTTGATAGAGAGATGGAAACCATGGAGGGCAGCTTTGCCGGACTCTACCCTGCAGGTGAAGGCGCAGGATATGCAGGAGGCATCATGAGTGCGGCCTGCGACGGAATCAAAGCCGCCGAGAAGATAATTGCACGTTTTTATGTTTAAAAATATGAATTAACTGATTTATGTATCTGAATTAAGTAACTTATGCTGAAGGATAAAGATATTAGAGAACCTCTTTTTACCTTTTTAGAGGAGAGGTTTGGTAAAGTAAGGATAATTGAAGAGAAGCAGATAAAAAAATCCAGGGCGGACTGCATGATGGTCACAGAGTCAGCTCTCATTGGCATTGAAATAAAGAGCGATGCGGATACATATGCAAGACTGGAAAGACAGATTAAAGACTACAACAGGTTCTTCGATTTTAATTACGTTGCGGTTGGCTCCAGCCACGCTTTGAGCATCGAGGAGCATGTGCCGCCCTGGTGGGGAATAATCACTGTTGATGACGGTGAGGGTACGCCACGCATCCGCATGGTTCGAGAGGGGCTGCCGAATCCAAAGCGGGAGAAAATGGTGAAGCTTCGCAATCAGCTTTCTATCTTATGGCGCCCGGAGCTGTGCAATCTGCTGGAGATTAACAGGCTTCCAAAGTACAAGGAGAAGAGCAAGGATTTTGTAATACATAAAATTGCGGAAAAAGTAGACGTGGAAGTTCTGAAGCCTCAAATCAGCAACGAACTGTTCGAGAGGGACTATACCACTATTGCCCGGCGAATCGCTGAGTATAAGGAAAGTCAGGGTAAACAGGGCGGTAGATAAGGTGCTGATGGCTGTTCTTCTATCACAGTTGGCACATTTTGGAGATTTTAACAGAATAATACCAAAATCCTTTTATTGGGAGTGCCGGGATCATGGTATTAGCATCGGCTATGAGGAAAATCGCAACCTATGAGGATGATAATCTGAAATATACTGACAAATTCTAGCAAGATATATGCATAATAATAAATTGTATTTGTATAATCGAGAATACTGTTCTCTGGTAAACCTGACTCAAGTAGAACCCAAGCAGAATTTTGGTACTGGAGACATAAAAAAGGCGAAATGTTCCAAAAGTGATAAATGTTTCTGAAAGAGGATTACATTAGTTCATGGATAATTAAACGAGTTGGATGATAAAGGGCATATGTCAACAATAATTATTGACATATGCCCTTAACTTGCTTATAATATGATTAAGAAATACTAAAGAGGTGAAGTTATGCCTAGACCGGTGAAATGCAGAAAGGTCTGCCATTATCCGCAGACTCTGGAATTTTGCCCTGCTGATGCGGGAGGTGAATGTGAACCCGTAATTCTTGGAGTAGACGAATATGAAACTATTCGACTGATTGACAAGGAAGGATACAGTCAGGAGCAGTGTGCGTTATCAATGCAGATTGCCAGAACTACTGTGCAGAGAATTTATGACAGTGCACGACGTAAGTTAGCGGATTGTATAGTAGAGGGGCGCACACTTAAAATTGAGGGTGGTGATTTTCTGCTTTGTGATGGGCAGAATGCAAAATGTGGTCACGATGGATGCTTTAAAAAGTCGTATTATCAGAAATATCAAAAGGAAAAAGGAGAGAACATTATGAGAATAGCAGTAACTTATGAAAACGGACAGATTTTCCAGCACTTTGGACATACAGAAGAGTTTAAGATTTACGACATTCAGGATGGAAAAGTTACAGCTTCTGAGGTTGTGAATACAAATGGAAGCGGTCACGGTGCTCTGGCCGGTGTACTGACTGCTCTGAATGCTGATGCACTGATCTGCGGAGGCATAGGCGGAGGTGCGCAGATGGCGCTTGCAGCTGCAGGAATCAAGTTATATGCCGGAGTAACAGGAAGTGCGGATGAGGCAGTTGAAGCTCTGCTTGACGGAACACTTAACTTCGGTTCAGAGGCAAACTGCAATCACCATGGACACGGACACGGCGAAGGGCATGAATGCGGAAACCACGGCTGCGGAGAGAACCACAACTGTGGAAACCACTAATTGGAGTACCTAAAAAACGATACCTGCGCAAAACGCCAAGGTCATTAAGCTAAGAGAACTTTGTTTTTATGAAAGCTCATCTGTCAACACTTCATAGATGAGCTTTTACTTTTTCTACAGTTTATGTGTTCTTTTGCATTCCAAATCAACTAAGTCACAGCAGGAAGAATTTTTATTGACTACCGAACGATAGTTAACTATAATAGTGCATATAGTTTTTATCAAACAAATGGAATGGTTTGACGCAGAGAAGGAGAATTTGTTATGGAGCGAGGAAACACAAAGCATGAAATTTTAGAGGCATCACTGAACCTGTTCTCCGTACAAGGCTTTGAAGCAACCTCTATTTCCCAGATTGCCGGTGCTGTAGGCATTCGGAAAGCATCGCTTTACAGTCATTTTGAGAGCAAGCAGGCAATTTTGGACGCGATTGTGAAGGACGTTTTGGAACAGTATGGAGAACATTC
>JBJESZ010000051.1:34038-46261 GCA_051883055.1 Emergencia sp. | reverse complement strand
CTGCATCTAATGTACCCTGTACGCTGTCATACTTCAGCAGGTAAGCAAGCATCTCAGGCTTAGTCAGGTCGTTGATTGCCACTACATCAAATGTTGGATCATTAAAGATTGTTCTGAATGAAAGTCTTCCGATTCTTCCAAATCCGTTGATTGCAATTTTAATCGCCATTGTTTTAATTTCCTCCCAGTATATCTGAGCTAATCAAAAAAATTATACCAGCTCGTTGACGATAGCTACTACATTTTTCTTGCTGTTCCCGGAATCAATAGCATCCTTAAACAGCTTAATAACTGAATCTCCGCAAGGAGTTTTTACCCCCGTTGAATTCATAGCTCTTAGAATTGTATCCATCGCTGTAGTTTCAATATTTAAAGTGCATTCTGTTGCGTCTGCAAATTCTCCTGTATACTCTTTCAGTTCATCACTGAATGCACGAAGATTTCCTTCAAGCATAATAGGCAGAATAATACGTGTCTGCTCAATAAACTTCTCCACAGGATAGTTATTTTTAATGCAGTAAGCGCATGCTTCTCCAAGAGCAGCGATAGCTCCGAAATGAACCTCTAAAACCGCTATGTCAGTTACGCTTGCACCGATAACATCTTTTCCAAGATAAACTGCCTTTCCTAATGCTTTCAGAGCATCTTTATATTCATTGAATACCTCTTCTGAACCGGAATAAATCAAATATGCATTTTGTGTGCCTATATCTCCGGGATAATTTTCGATTTTTGCATCCAGATGTTTCATTCCCAATCTCGATGCGATAATATCCATTTCCTTAACTTCATCAGGGGTAGAAGTTGTTGTATTAATGAGCATCTTGCCCTTAAGTTTAGAAGCAATCGCGTTTGTAATTACTGTGCTGGCTATCTTATGATTCGGCAGGTTCAGAACGATGCAGTTAATATCGGGATCTATTCCATCGATAGTTTCGGAGTAGCAAGCTCCTCTTTCAATAAATCTTTCAGCGGAAGTTCGGTTAAGATCTACAATTGTAACATCAAATCCATTATTCATTAAAGCATTGATAATAGAACTTCCCATTACGCCGCATCCTACTACAGCTAGTCTTTTCATGTGGTTACCTCCTAAATAATATCTGCAAATCTTTATACTTAAAATAACACATATAATAAGTATTGTAAATAGTTTTTTAAAAAAATCTGTCATTATTCCTTCGAAAGTAGCAGCCAAGCATATGCATTAAAATAACATATTCAAAGGAAACATTCTGTGATATGATATTCGCATGGATAATAACAGATTTTATATTTCGGAGCACTACACTCCGTTAGGAAGGGTGTACATGGCCGCCGATGAAATCGGCCTTGTGGGACTCTGGTTCGAAAATCAGAAATATTTTGCCAGGATACTTGGCGGAGCGGAAGCAATTGAGAAAGCGATTGAGGAGGAGCTTTCCCGCGATGAGACATGCAAAGGAGACGGCGATGCGGCCTGCGATAATGTTGACGGTGAACAGGCCGACTGTGTGACCGGCAGCGAGGCCTGCCATAACGAAGTATCAAAACTCCCTGTGTTCGAGCAAACAAGGCGCTGGCTGGATATTTACTTCGAAGGACGCGAGCCGGACTTTACTCCGCCCCTGCATCTGATCGGAACTGATTTCCGAAAAGAAGTGTGGGACATTCTGAAGCAGATCCCTTACGGGCAGACTAAGACCTATGGTGAAATCGCAGAAGAACTGGCAGCGCGCAGAGGAATCAGGCGCATGTCCGCCCAGGCAGTAGGCGGCGCCGTTGGGCATAACAACATTTCAATTATAGTGCCGTGCCACCGGGTGATCGGTGCGGACGGCAGCCTGACCGGATACGCAGGCGGAACGGATATTAAGGCAGAGCTGCTGCGGCTTGAGGGCGCTCAGTGGAAGGCGTGACCCGCAGGGTGTGCAGCCACGAGAGAGTGCAGAAGCCTGGATGCGAAGAAAGCCACGCAATCTGATGACCGCACAGCGGAAGCGTAGATGCAGGGTGCTCAGTGGAAGCGAATGTGCAAGACGCTCAACAGAAGCATAGCTGCAAGGCGCTCAACGGAAGCGCAGAACTCAGGAGATATAGTCGAAGCATAAAGAAAAGGAGAAGAATCATGAAGGTAACAATTCTTGTAGATAACAACGGAACAAAGGAACTGAAGGGAGAATGGGGATTATCCGCATTCATAGAGTACAATGGGGTGAACATTCTGCTGGATGCAGGCGGTTCAGACCTGTTCGTGAAAAACGCCGAGAAGCTGGGCAAGGACCTGAGCGCGGTGGACTACGCCGTTCTGTCCCACAATCACTACGACCACGGTGACGGAATACCATATTTCTTTGAGGAAAATGACAAGGCAAAATTCCTGGTGAGAAGCTGTGAATGCGCAAACTGCTACAGCAGGGTTTTATTCATCAATAAGTACATCGGCACCCGCCGGGACGTTGTCAAAACCCACCCGGACCGCCTTGCCAAGGTCAGCGGCGACTACAGGGTTGACGAGGGCATCTACCTGATTCCGCACAAAACTCCCGGCCTTGAAAAAATCGGTAAAAGAGAAAAAATGTATCTGAAAACTGAAAAGGGCTGGAGACCTGACGACTTTGCTCACGAGCAGAGTCTGGTATTCAGAACGGAAAAAGGTCTGATAGTTTTTAACAGCTGTTCCCACGGCGGAGCGGCGACCATAATAAAGGAGGTATCAGAGACCTTCCCCGGCGAAAAGGTTCACGCAATGATAGGAGGCTTCCACCTGTACAACAAATCAAAGAGATATGTGAGGGATTTTGCACAGGCGGTGAAAGACACGGGTATAGAGTACATCTGCACCGGACACTGCACAGGAGACAAGGCCTACAGGGTTCTCGAGGAAGAGCTGGGCGACATCTGCCACCGTCTGCAGACAGGTCTGGTAATCGAATTTTAATGCAGAAACTGTAATTCTGTGATAAAATATGTCTGTTAAGCAGTAATGAACATATTAATATGTGTATAGATTGAAAGAGGTAAGCTACAGTTTATGAAATTATCAGAAATAAGGAATGGTGAAACGGTCCGGATTGTTTCCGTTGGAGGAAGCGGTGCCCTCAGGCAGCACTTCCTGGACATGGGAGTTATTCCGGGAAAGACGATTACATATGTGAAAGCAGCCCCGCTGGGCGACCCGATTGAATACAGAATCTGGGGCTACGAGCTGACCCTGCGCCTTGAGGATGCAGGAAACATTGAGGTCGAGCCCCTGGCTGAGGCTTCGCAGGATCCTCAGGTATCAAAACTCACTGACGCGCCCTGCGCGGAAAGCTCAGCAGGCTCAGGCAGGTTGACAGGAGACAGAGCAGGCTCAGGCAGGCCGAGAGGTGAGAAAGCAGGCTCAGGCAGACTGAGAGGTGAGAAAGCAAAGGGAGAAAAGCAGGCTCCGAGAAGAGAACATCATCCAGGACTTGGAGAAATGGATAAACCCCATCCTGCCGGTTTTGACGGACAGCTGACCTTCGGACTTGCGGGAAACCAGAACTGCGGAAAGACGACCCTGTTCAACCAGCTGACCGGCTCCAACCAGCACGTGGGAAACTTCCCGGGCGTAACAGTTGACCGGAAGGACGGTCCTATAAGAAAATTTCCTAACACGTTGGTCACTGACCTGCCGGGAATATACTCCATGTCGCCTTACACCAGTGAGGAGATTGTAACCAGAGAGTTTTTTCTGAACGACAAGCCCCGCGGAATTATAAATATAGTGGATGCCACTAACATAGAACGAAATCTTTACCTGACTCTTCAGCTGATTGAGCTGGGAATTCCGATGGTTCTTGCACTCAACATGATGGATGAGATGCGTGACAACGGCGGAACGGTAAAAATCAACAAGATGGAGGAACTGCTTGGAATTCCGGTAATACCAGTTTCCGCAGCCAAGAACGAGGGAATAGATGAGCTTATCGACCACGCGGTTCACGTTGCAAAATATGGAGAGGGTCCATCAAGAATGGATTTCTGTGCGTCTGACGGAGAGGACAGCGGTGCTGTGCACAGAGCTATTCACTCCATTATGCATCTGATTGAGGATCACGCACTGAAGAATGAAATACCCGTAAGGTTTGCAGCCTGCAAGATTATCGAGGGTGACTGTCCGATAATGAGCAGACTGGGTCTGGAACCTAATGAAATAGAGCTTATAGAGCATATTCTGGTTCAGATGGAAAAGGAAAGCGGAATGGACCGGGCTGCGGCTCTCGCCAACATGAGATTTACATTCATCGACAGGCTTTGTCAGGAGACGGTCGTTAAGCCTCATGAAAGTCTGGAACACAAGCGAAGCCAGGCCATCGACAGAATTGTAACAGGTAAGTACACAGCGATTCCAAGCTTTGCGGTTATAATGGCTTTGATATTCTGGCTGACCTTCGGGGTCATCGGGAAGTGGCTCTCAGGGCTGCTGGAGAGCGGAATTGATGCGCTGACCGTTCTGTGTGACAATGCTTTGACCGCGGCGGGGGTAAACCATGTAATACACTCGCTGGTAATAGATGGAATCTTTGCAGGAGTAGGCAGTGTGCTCAGCTTCCTGCCGATTATAGTGGTGCTGTTCTTCTTCCTTTCAATGCTGGAGGACAGCGGATATATGGCCAGAGTGGCATTTGTAATGGATAAGCTGCTGCGAAAGCTGGGTCTGTCGGGACGAAGCTTCGTTCCTATGATTATCGGCTTCGGCTGTACGGTTCCTGCTGTTATGGCGACCAGAACCCTTCCTTCAGAACGAGACCGTAAGATGACTATTCTTCTTACACCTTTTATGAGCTGCTCGGCTAAGCTGCCTATATATGGCCTGTTTACAGCGGCGTTTTTCCCTGAACACGGGGCACTGGTCATGACTCTCCTGTATTTTACGGGAATTATTGTGGCAATTGTGTTTGCTTTGATATTAAGCGCAACTAAATTTAAGGGAGAGCCGGTTCCTTTCGTAATGGAGCTGCCTAACTACAGATTTCCGGGAGCGAAAAGCGTTGGAATGCTCATCTGGGACAAGGCGAAGGACTTCATAACCAGAGCCTTTACCGTTATTTTCGTTGCAGCCATCATAATATGGTTCCTGCAGACCTTTGATCTGCATCTCAACCATGTAAGTGATTCTCAGGACAGCATCCTGGCATTTCTGGGCGGCCTTATTGCCCCTGTATTTGCTCCTCTGGGATTTGCTGACTGGAGAATTTCGACAGCGCTGATTACCGGCTTTACTGCCAAGGAGAGCGTAGTCAGCACTATGACTGTCCTTATGGGAGGCGGAGGAGCAGAGGTGCTTCAGAACATCTTCACTCCTTTTACTGCAGTGGTATTCCTTGTGTTTACTCTGCTGTACACTCCTTGTGTTGCGGCCATCTCATCTGTGAAGAGAGAGATGGGCGGTAAGTGGGCAGTAACCGTTGTAATAATGCAGTGTGTGATTGCATGGCTGTGCGCCTTCGGAGTGCACGCTGCTGGCAGTCTGCTGGGATTCTAAAGAAAGGTGATTGATAGAAATGATTTCAAAGAAAATGATACCTCTGGTAAACAACAATTCTGTTATCAGGGCAATGTTTGAAGAGGGCAAGCTTATGGCTGCCAAGTACGGTGCTGAGAATGTTTTTGACTTCAGTATAGGAAATCCTAACGTTCCTGCTCCTGATGAAGTAAAGGAAGCTATCCTGGATATTCTGGAAAATGAGGATCCGGTAAAGGTTCACGGATATATGAGCAATGCGGGTTTTGAGGAAACCAGGGCGGCAGTTGCGGATAATCTGAACAGAAGATTCGGCACCGACTTCAGCGAAAAAAACATTATTATGACAGTCGGCGCGGGCAGCGCTCTGAACGTTTTGTTAAAAACAATGCTTGACCCGGGGGACGAGGTGGTAACCTTTGCACCATATTTCGTCGAGTACGGCAACTATGTGAGAAACTATGACGGAAAGCTCGTTGTGGTTCCGGCAAACCCTGAGGGAAATTTCATGCCGAAGATGGATGAGCTGGCAAATGCCATTACCCCTGCAACCAAGGCTGTTATCATCAACAACCCTAACAATCCTACGGGCGTAATATATCCTGAGGCTGTAATAAAGGAGATTGCTGCGGTTCTTGAAGCTAAGCAGAAGGAATACGGCACTGTGATTTATCTTGTTTCTGATGAGCCGTATAGAGAACTCGCATATGGCGGAGCTGAGGTACCGTATCTGACAAAATATTACGCTAACACTGTGGTAGGATACTCATATAGTAAATCACTGTCTCTGCCGGGTGAAAGAATAGGCTACATCGTAATTCCGGACGAATCTCATGAATCTCAGGAGTTCATCGATGCGGCAACTATCGCCAACAGAGTTGGAGGTTTTGTTAACGCTCCGTCTCTGATGCAGCTTGTAATTGCAAGATGTGTTGACGCAAAGTGCAATGTGGAGTACTATGAGAACAACGGAAAAACACTTTATGACGGTCTGACTAAGGCCGGATTCACCTGTGTAAAGCCTGAAGGCGCCTTCTACCTGTGGATGAAGTCTCCGATTGAGGACGACAAGGAGTTTGTCGCCGCAGCGAAGAAGTACAATCTTCTGATGGTACCGGGCAGCTCATTCGCAGGTCCGGGCTACGTAAGAATTTCATATTGTGTTTCTCATGATCAGATTGTAAGATCATTACCTAAGTTTGAAGCGTTAGCTAAGGAGTTTGGATTATGAAAAAATTACTGTTCCTGGACGCATGTATTCGCGGCGAGGATTCAAGAACAAGACAGCTGTGTGAGACTTATCTGGAAACTTATCTTGAGAAAAATCCTGACACTCAGGTTATCTCTGTATCTCTGATTGATCAGGACATTGCCCCTCTTACTTATGAGCGGATCAAAGAAAGAGACGGATACATTGCTGCCAAGGATTTTGACCACCCTATGTTTGACCTGGCAAAGCAGCTTAAGGAAGCAGATGTTGTGGTTGTTGGAACACCTTATTATGATTTTTCCTTTGCATCTGTTCTGAAGGTGTATGTTGAGAATATCGTTGTGTGTGACCTTACTTTCGAGTCCACTGAAACAGGGCTGAGTGGACTGTGCAACGGTGAGAAGCTTGTGTACATCACCACTGCAGGCGGCAGCATGACAGGCAAAAACTACGGCTATGAGTACATGGAGGGTCTTGCGAAGGATATGCTCGGATTCAGGGAGACTGAGTGCTTCAAGGCTGAGATGCTGGACGTTGTGGGTTTTGATGCGGATGCAATCCTTGAGGAGACAAAGGCTCAGATCAGAGCAAGCCTGGAGTAGGCACCGGAGCTGACATCGGCTTGGGTTTGGCGTCTGAGATTCCGGGCGGGCATTGGTGCCTGAGTCGGAGTAGTGCCGGAGCCGGCGACGGAGTAAGATCAGGGGCAGACGCAGGAACAGGCGCCGGATCAGATGAGCGTGAGAAAAGCGTAAAGGAGCGTAGACGGACATGAGGACTTTGGTTATATATAATTCCCAGACCGGATTCACCAAAAGGTATGCGGAATGGATAGTCGAAGAACTGAAATGTGACATCATGCCTTTCAGTGAAGCGAAAAGGCTGGACTTCTGGGCGGACTACGATGCCGTCATTTTCGGAAGCTGGGTCAGTGCGGAAAAGATTAAGGACATCGACTGGCTGAAGCAGAACATGATTAAGCATCCAACGAAAAAGTATCTCGTTTATGTGGTGGGTGCATCACCGGCGGAGAGCCCTATGGTGGAGGAGATGCTTAAGCTGAACATGCTATCGGAAAAGCACAGTGAAAAGTGCACCATGGTTTACTGTCCGGGCGGTCTCAACTATGAAAAGATGAGCTTTTTCAACAGAATTGTATTGAAAATCTTTGCGCGGATGATAGCAGGGAAGAAGGACAAAACTGAAGCTGAGGAACAGATGGCGAAGATGATAGGTCAGAGCTATGACATATCTGACCGAAAGTACATCGAACCGGTTGTGAGATTCATCAGAAGGTTCGAGGTGCTGGACTAGGATTTGGCGCAACTTTGAGGTGCCGGATGGACTGGATGCGCTGAGTGCACCGGATATGCCGGATGCACGCGGATGCGCTGATTTGTGAACTGAATATATTGATTGTGAACGGTATGGCCGAGGGGTCATACCGTTCGTTTATGATGGAGTGTTAAATTCTATCAAATTTGGCTAATTGCAACTGGCGATTTGGCTATTCCTCGATTACAGCCTCCGGGCAGTCTTTGCTCAGGATTTCCATGCGGCAGGTTCCGCCAAGCTCGGATTCTATGAGAGCTTTCAGCTCGGTAACCGCATCAGTCAGGTTTTGATGACCTGCAGGATCCACACACTCCAGACACATGAAGGCATTTGTGGTCTCTTCCGTAAGCATGGTTCTCACTGATTCACGCCAGTTGAAGCAGCGGCAAACTGCGCCGGCATCGTCCTTGTAGACAACCTCACCTTCGTATGGAGGCTCGCTTTTATCGCTGCCATAGGTAATGAAATCTTCACCGCCTTCGGCCACAGTAAGACGCAGGTCGCCCTGGATTGCGTCGATGTTTTCACCGCCTACAGGAACGCCGTACTTTAGAGAGATTCCGTTGTAGATGTCAACAAGAGGAATGATCGGGCGAAAAACCTCACCCTTGGATACTCGCTTTAACAATGCTTCAATGGAGCAGCGAGCACCTTTTTTGGTCTTGAATTTGTAGAATGCCTCACGCCAGGTTTTGATAACCGGGTTCTGGATAAACTCGGGTGCTGTGATGTGAACCTCTGCAGCCTTCTGACACTCGGCAAGATATGATACGTATCTGTCAGAATCTTTCACTCTGCTGTCTATTCCGTTGCAGACGATGATGCCGATGTGTGCATCGGGAAAAATCTCAAGAAATGACGGTTCGATGATAAATTTTTTCATTTGTAACTCCTCCTTATAAAAAAAGCCCGCACATACATCTTCTAAGACCTAACGATGCATGAACGAGCGCATTTGCACTAACCACCCGGTGGCGGTATGAATATTTATCTAGGAAGAGTATATCACAAAAATTAGCAGGGCGGTATGAAATTTCACAAAAAAATTATATAATTTTCAAAAGAACTGTAACGAATGAGTGCGCAGATGCATTAACATGTAGATTCGGGGAGAGGAGGTGCACCGTGAAGCTTACAAACGAAATATATGAGAAATACGGGCGGACGGTGTATCGCTACCTGCTGAGTCTGACTCACGACGAGCATGTGGCTGAGGAGGTGACCCAGGAAACCTTCTACCAGGCGCTCAGAAGCATTGACCGCTTTGACGGCTCCTGCCGGCTGTCCACCTGGCTGTGCGCCATAGCCAAAAATCAGCTGCAGGCGTATCGCCGGAAGCATCCGGAGGCTGAGAGTTTTGATGGGTTCGGGGAGACATCAAAACCTCCAGAGGCGTATACCGACACCGCGGTATCCGCCGAGACAGAAGCCCTTGGCAGAATGGGGGAGGTGGACCTGCTCCGGAAGCTGCATGAATTGCCTGAACCATATCGAGAACTTTTTTATCTGAGAGTTTTCGGGAACCTGTCCTTTAAAGATATTGGTGTTGTTATGGGGAAAAGCGAGAACTGGGCGCGAGTGACTTTTTACAGGGGTAAGGAGAGATTGAGGAAGGAGATTGAAGATGAACGAGAATCGTAGTGAGAAAGCGTTTGAAAATTGCAATGAGAACTGCAGTGAGAATTCCGGTATTCTCAGCTGTGAAATAATAGGTGATCTGCTCCCGCTGTATGTGGATGATATTGCAAGCGATGAGAGCAGGAAGGCCGTTGATGAGCATGTGGAAAGCTGCCCGGGCTGCAGAAAAAAACTGCATGATATGACATCGTCACTGGGCGATGCGACTGCAATTGCAACAGAAGAGCAGGCTGATGTGGATGCCTTCAAAAAAGTGCGCAGCAGGAACAGAAAAGCAGTTGCAGGGAGCGTCGCAGCTGCAATAGCTTTGATAGCAGGGGTAATTTCCATATATTTATTCGTGATGCCGGTGGAGCTGGATCCGGAAAATGTTGATTGTACCTTAAAGGTAGAGGACAGAACCATAAGGGTAATTGCAGCCACGCGGTATGGCAAATCAGAGGTGACGGGTGTTGAATTTGAGGAAGCGGATGGTACTGTTAATCTGAAGTTCAGGGGGCATCGCGTTGGCAGCAGCAATCGCAAGGAGATTGCAAGGTATGCGACAGCGAAAGATATTGAGAAAATTACTGCCGGAGAAATACCTTTATGGGAAAGCGGCACTGCAATAAGTGAATTTACCGCAGGTGTGTATCTGTCAAAACACGATTACGTCGGCGACCCGTCTGCAAACCGTGTCACCGCCGAGGCACTTGGAATATATAAGAAATTCGGAGATCTAACTAATGAACTGGGAACCGGGGGCAGCGAGTTCAGCTGGACTTTAGAACTGAGTAATACTATTTGTACACCTCCGGGAGAAGATGAAGATTCATTGAAAGAGAGCTTTATGAAGTACAGCTGCGCCTTGATGGCCGTCATTGGAAATCTGGACGTAGTGACATTTAAGTACAGATACGGTGGAGAGGTGACAAGTTCGGCCGGTCCGGGTGGCGCAGGTGAAACAGAGGAAAAATCATATACTGTTACACTGGATGATGCTAATGAGTATCTTGGCAGGATGTATGAGGATGGCCTGGTGAAAGACTTCGGTACATCCGCCGGATCACTGCAGCATCTGTTCGATATAATAGGGCTGTAAGATAAGGAATAAATTCTATCATTTGTGTCATTTTTTGCATTTCTGAATAGAAAAAGTAACAAGTTCGTTCTGATTATTCAATAACATTGCCTGGTTATGCTGTCTTTTTCATGAAAAAGGGCACAGGGGAAGTTATCCGTCAGTTATTCTTAGGATGACATTACCCACATTTAAATAATATATAAATCAAAAGGGACAACAATATGAGGCTGGCAACTCTGCTGTCATCCAGCATGGCATATTAGTTGTACCTTTTTTCTGAGAAAATGATGAAATATGATACAAATGATAGATAATAATACAATCAATCGCGGCCCTGAATTATTTTACTTATCTGTATTACAATGGTCGGTGCAATGGACAGACACAAAATCAGCAAAAGGTTCCGACCGGTCAGGGCAGCGATGGAAAACGCACCTGAAACCGCCGGAGTGAGAAGCACTGCCAGGAGCAGAACGAAACCGATGGCAAAGGCGAGCAGCATAAATCTGTTGGTCCAAAGCCCCAGCCGAAAGATGGACTCGCGACCGCGGCAGTTGAAGCCATGCCACAGCCGCGCCAGGCACAGTGTCGCGAATGCCATAGTCGAGGCTGCTGCTGCGCCAGCTGTCAGTCCAAGGTAAAAGGCCGTCATGGTTGCAACGGCAATCAAAGCTCCCTGCCAGCCAATCTGACGCATAGTCGCCCCGGTCAAAACCGACTCGTTCCGAGGGCGAGGTTTTTCTTTTATCAAAGCAGGATTAGATGGTTCCATCCCGATGGCAAGCGCCGGCAGGCTGTCAGTTACCAGATTGATGAAAAGCAGCTGAACCGACGTGAACGGTGCCGGAAGTCCCGCAAGGGACGCGAACAAAACTGCTATTATGCCGGCTGCATTGCCGGAAAGAAGAAACTGGATTGAGTTTTTTATGTTTGCGTAGATGTTCCGACCATTCAAAACGGCTTTTATAATTGTGGCAAAGTTGTCATCGGTCAGAATAATTGATGCGGCATCCTTGGCAACTTCTGTCCCTGTTACGCCCATGGCGATGCCCACATCGGCGCTTTTCAGCGCCGGTGCGTCGTTGACGCCGTCGCCGGTCATGGCGACGATGTGGGCCTGAGACTGGAGCGCATTAACTATTCTGATTTTGTTGGCCGGGCTGACACGTGCAAAAACGCTGATACTCGGGAGCTCCTTTTCAAGCTCCTCATCACTCATCCTGTCAAGCTCAACCCCCGTCACAACAGCGCCGGCCGCACCCACCTGCGCGCCGGAATTTGCATGGCCTGCGCCCGCATCGCTCGCATCTGAACGCGCGCCGGCCGCACCCGCGCTGGTTGCATCATACATTGCATCGCTGTTAGCTTCCGCTAACCCATCCGGCGATATACCCATGCTCGCCTGCGCGTCGGCCGTACCCACCTGCGCATGGTCCGCGCCCGCATAGCTCACATCTGAACGCGCGCCGGCCGCATCATATATTGCATCGCTGTTAGCTTCCGCTAA
>JBJESZ010000051.1:6577-33938 GCA_051883055.1 Emergencia sp. | reverse complement strand
CATCTGAACGCGCGCCGGCCGCATCATATATTGCATCGCTGTTAGCTTCCGCTAACCCATCCGGCGATATACCCATGCCCGCCTGTGCGCCGGCCGCACCCACCTGCGTGCCGGAATTTGCATGGCCTGCGCCCGCCGCATCATCCATTGCATCGCTGTTAGCTTCCGCTAACCCATCCGGCGATATACACATGCCCGCCTGCGCGTCGGCCGCACCCGCGCTGGTTGCTTCTTCACGCAGGATACCGATTTCCTTTGCAATGGCAGCGGCTGTCACCTTGTGGTCGCCGGTAATCATAATCGGTTTTATACCGGCGCGGATACAGTCAGCCACTGCCGCTGCGGACTCCGTCCGCGGCGGATCCATCATAGCAATCAGCCCCAGAAAAATCAGATTGTTCTCGTCATCTAAGGATAGCTTAGGGTTGCCGTGTCCCGAAGTGTCTGCAGAATTAGAGTCGTCGCAGATGGTTCCACTCGGACTCTCATCCTCTACCGGAGCCGTTTTAGAATCCGTATAGGAACTTTTATCATCAAAATCCTTGTAGGCGAAGGCGAGGACTCTCAGGCCTCGACTGGAAAATGCTTCGTTAGTCGCAAGGATGCGAGACTTATCAGCCTCGCTCAGTCCTGTGGCGCGCCCAAGGACCACGTCGGGCGCGCCTTTGGTAAACATAAGGATTCTTCCTCCGATTCCGTTGGATGAAGCCGATGGGGACAAGGATTTCATTACGATTTCATTGGATGAATCCGCTGCACTAAAGGATTTCGTACCGATTCCCTTCGGTGAGTCTGCTTGGCTTATGCTTTCCGTCCCGGTTTGGGTGTTAACAATATTCAGGGTGCTCATGAGCTTACGGTCGGAGTCAAAAGGAAGCTCGGCTATTCGAGGACAGCGGTCACGAAGCTTCCAAGGACTGCTGTGCCCCGCGTCCGAGTCAGTGCCTTTCGCGCATTGTGAAGGATTCATGTCTGAGACAGAGGCTTCCGCGCATTGCGAAGGGTTCATGTCCGAGTCGGTGACCTTAGGGCATTGTGAATGATTCATGCCTGAGCCAGGGAATTTTCCCTTGCAAAGCTTTTCATAATATGAAATAAGTGCGGTTTCAGTCGGGTCACCGGTAAGCTGCCCGTCTGCAAGAGTGGAGTCGTTGCACAGAACTGCCGCCAGCTCCAGCAGTTTTTCCGAATGAGAATGTTTATTGGGGTCAGCAGAGTTCTTGTCTGATGAGTATATTTTGGAAATAGAAGTATCCGTATTCAGACACCATAAGTCTGTAACGGTCATTTTATTCTGGGTGAGTGTGCCTGTTTTGTCGGAACAGATTACGGAAACTGAACCCAGACCTTCAACTGCACTCAGATTTTTTACTATTGCATTTTCTTTTGCCATGCGTGTTGTGCCGATGGCGAGAGAAATGGTTATTATTGAGGACAGAGCTTCAGGAATAGCGGCGACGGCGAGGGCGATGGCAAAAAGCAGGGCATCGGCAACGGCACCTCCCCGGTAGACGGTGAGGGCAAAAACGACTGCACAAACAACCAGGATAGCGATGGAAAGTTTTTTACTGAAGTTATCCATGGTAACCTGAAGAGGTGTTTTACGCTGGGCGGCAGTGTTCAGATCTTCAGCAATCTTGCCGAGCTCGGAAGATGTGCCGACGGCTGTAACGATTGCAATTGCTCTTCCATTGGTAACTAACGATGAAGAAAAAACCATGTTTTTCTGATCGCCGAGCGCAAGAATCTCAGGCGAGTCGGAAAAATCAGTGTTTTTCTCGTGGTTAGCATCAGCTAACATGCTAGAGGAAACATTTTTTTCACGGCTGTGGTTAGCATCAGATAACTCGTCGGGTGAAAGACTTTCTTCCATGGTATGGTTAGCATCGGCTAACTCACTAGAGGGAACATTTTTTTCACGGCTGTGGTTAGCATCAGCTAACGCGTCGGGGGAAAGACTTTCTTCCATGGTATGGTTAGCATCAGCTAACGCACCAGGAGAAATATCTTTTTCGGTGAACCCTCCAAGGGTTTTCGCTGTTTTATCCACCGGTTCGGATTCACCGGTCAAAGCACTCTCATTTGTCATAAAGGAATGACAGGAAATAATCCTTGCATCGGCCGGCACGATATCTCCTGCTTCCAGTCTGATAATATCACCGCAGACCAGTTCAGAGGCATCAATTTCCATATCCTCTCCGTGCCGGGTGACCTTGGCCATCGGCGATGAAAGCTTTTTCAGGCTCTCCAGCGATTTGTCCGCTTTGATAGACTGGACGGTTCCAAGGACGGCGTTGAGAACCAGAACCAGAATAATAACAAGTGAGCTTTCTGCGCTGCCGGTGGCAAAGGATATGGCGGCGGCGATAATGAGAATTACAACCAGCAGGTCCTTGAACTGACTAAGGAAAACGGCCGCCACGGATTTTTTCTTCTTCTCTCTCAGAGCATTGGCTCCGAACGCATCCCGGTTTTTTCCCACCTGCTCGTCGCTGAGTCCTGACTCGCGCGAGCCGAATTTCTCATAAATGCTGTCAATGGATTTATCGTAAAACATGTTTTCCCTCCGTTTATTTCATATAATATGTAATATGGTAGTCGTTCAACTTGCGAAATCAAGGGAATCCTGCGGTGACATTTGCAGTCGCCTTTCAGTCGCATTGTTGCTGCATTATAGTCTTCTCACTCGGTTGCAAGCATTTATCATTTCAAGTATAATTAGTCGAAGAGTGGTGCATGCTTTGGGACCGGAGGAGAAGGCATTCTGGCATTAATATACAAGATTATTCAATATGGTTTTCATGGGATATGCTGAGCTGTGTTTTATCCTGGTGGTACTAATGGAGTTTTTTTATACAGTGCTGTGACCACAGCTAGGATGTTTTCTCGAGATGCTAGTGTTATATTGCAGCTCTGTGATGAGAATTATATGCAAATTGGTTAATGTCATGTGAAAAAAAGTGAGATTACCCAGGAAATAATACCGCAGCTCTCGGTGAGCAACTCTGCATATGTAATAATTACTGCATATGTATGCATTAATGTATGCAATATATGAATATCTGTGTATAACAAATAGGTATGGATGGCAAAAGGCTAGAGAAAGTGGTCACAGTGACCATCGGAAATCTTAATCTAGTACTACAATGATAGTTTTCATTACAACGGAGCCGCAGCCGAGAGCCCGTAAACACCTTAATCATATCAATCGAAAGGCAACAGACAATGAAAGAAGACAACTACCTGCTCGGGCAGATTGAAGATAAGATTTCTGCCTGCGATAATAAATATATTATGACCAATACGGGCTTTCTTGACTCACATCAGCAGTCAGTTGCCCGGGTTTTCTGTAAAAAGAATCATATCCCGGTTCATGAAATTGAATTCGGCCATCAAAGGGGCGCCGCCGGCACAGAGACAGGAGGCGCCGGAGCCGGCGGTTCAGGATTCGGTGCAGGATTCGGCGACTCGGAGGCTGGCGGTTCAGGATTCGGCGACTCAATGGACGGCCGTTCCGGATTTGGTTCAGGCTTTGCGACAGGCGGCGGCAGTGCAGGAGCCGGCGGTGCAGGATTCGGTGCAGGATTCGGCGACTCGGAGGCCGGCGGTTCAGGATTCGGCGCCGCCGGAGCATGGAATTCCGGCGCTGACCAGGAGAATCTTCCGCCGGTTCGTACCTCATTCTATGGCGGGTACGAGGATGCAGAGAGGGTGATTCTCATAAACATGCCCGACTACTTCGACCTGGATAGGGACAATCCCCTTTGTGTTATCAGGGCGGAGAAGGCGCCCGGAAGCAGGGAACTGACTCACCGCGACTACCTGGGTTCACTGCTGGGGCTGGGTCTGAAGCGTGACATGATAGGGGACATCATCGTTCGCGAGGACGGAGCCGACATAATAGTAATGGAAGATATTGCCGATTTCATCCTGATGAACTACTACAAGGCCGGCCGTACAAATCTGAGCGTTTCGCGCCTGCCAATTTCCGGGCTGATTCTACAGGAGCACAAAAAAACCATCGTAACCGACACTGTGGCCTCTCTTCGTCTGGACAGCGTAATCGCCTCGGCCTTTGGGCTTTCACGCGGCAAGGCATCGGAGGCAATCACTCGCGGCATCGTCTTCGTCAACAACATGGAGGTTATCAAAACCGACTACCAGGTGGCAGAAGGTGACAAGCTGACCCTTCGCGGAAAAGGAAAAGCAGTCCTTGCAGAGGTGGGCGGCAGGTCGAGAAAGGACCGCCAGTATATTACAATTGAGCGGTATTAGGGCATCAGCCGGATTCAGGCATGCGCGCGCCGGAATATGCGGCTCAGAATATGCACGCATCAGAGCTTTCACACTTCCAGGAACGTGGTCTGCTTAACGATACATTCATTAACAATGGAGGACACAATGGAAAAAATCGACAAATTCTATCAGTATAAAAATCTGTACGCATGCCCTATCTGCGGAAAGAAAATAAGATTCCATGCAGGGAGTCTGGTGTGCAAGAAGGAGCACTGCTTTGATATTTCGGCAAAGGGATATGTGAACATGCTGGGAGCGGCCAAACCGCTGAAGGGATACGATAAGCAGTTCTTTAAGAGCAGAGGTGAGTTTTTTGCCAAGGGCTATTATGCTCATATTCTGGATGCCATAGTAAAAAAGGTTTCAGAAATCAAAGTTGCTGCCGACGGCGCTGCAGCCGTAGCTGATTCCAGGGATAGTGCTGATTCAGCGGCTCAACTGGTTTTGATAGATGCAGGCTGCGGGGAAGGATACTACTCCAGTGCCCTGGCCGGCAGAATCGAAGGGCTGCAGATAATCGCCTTTGACATCGCTGCAGATGCTATTGCATGTGCCGCAAAATCGAAGGAAAACGTTGCATGGACAATTGCGGATGTTACTAACATTCCGGTAAAGGATGGTGTTTGTGATATTCTTCTGGATGTTTTTACACCGGCAAGCTACAAGGAGTTCGGCAGAATTCTGAAGAAGGGCGGCTACATTCTTAAGGTGATTCCGGGATCAAACCACCTGAAGGAGCTGAGAAAGGCAGCAAGAGACCAGCTGAAAAACAAAGACTACAGCGGGGAGGATGTCAGCGGTTACTTCGAACAGCACTACGACATTCTAAGTCAAGAAACCCTGACAAACACCATGCCCATAGATCAGGAAACACTGAAAACCCTGACTGAGATGACCCCGCTTCTCTTCGATGTGGATGTGAGCAGGCTGGACCTTTCGGAAATCAGTGAAATAACTGTGGAAGCCCAGCTGATTATCGGCAGGGCATAATTCAGGAGCATAAAAAAACCGGACATTACTGTCCGGCTCTGTACTGCTCTCTGTTGTCCAGAAACAGGTTCTTGACATACATCTGGCATGCTACTGAATTACATACGTTCCAGCAAATTCCCCGTGAGTCTCTTGCGGGGAATTCTTTTGCCATGGTGGTGCCGTTTACCGCGTGGCGAACAGCCTCCTCCATGGTGTCACAGAAGTAATCAAAAAACTCTTCCGTGTCATGTCCGTCAGTTGCCTGATGAATCAGGGTGTAGATTTCCTCTATCTGATATATGTGTTTCAGCAGAGCGATGATGAAAAGGCTGCCCACGGCGTAACGGTCGTACCTCTTGTTTACCGGCGCCGGGATAAAGCCCTGCTTGACGTAATTGTTGATCATGGTTTTTGTCATGATTCTCCTTCCATCAAAACCCAGATAGTCTCCCAGCCAGTTATCTATCAGTGAAAGAATCTGATCCAGGTACAGACCTATATTGGGAATATCCTTCCATCGCGGCAGTCTGAAGTTTTCCATTTTTTTCAGTTTATCGTTCATATCTATTTTAATTCCTCTTTGACTTATTTTCACTCATTTTATCTCCAATACAATACCACATGACTTAATGTGTGTCAACCAAGATAAAGTTAATAAAAACAGTTGACAAGGCATTTAAAATAATGTAATGTAGTATCGAAAACTATGTAATCAAGTTGTAAAGACGTCAAAGAGGCGCAAAAAAAGATGCGTCGAAAAGATAAAGTGAGAATAAGAAAAGGAAACAATATGGCTAATAGAATTAAAATACCTAACCTGAAGAAGCAGTTTGATGCAGAAGAGTACACAGATCTGAAGCACCTTCTGACCAGAAGCTGCGAGAAGTACAGCGATGATGCAGCTTTCATTCTGAAGCACAAGAAGGGCAGGGAAGTAAGCTACGAAAACGTAACATATAAGAACTACTATAAGATGGTGAAATCCTTTGCAAATGGTCTGGTGGATGCAGGTTTCGGAGGAAAGAGACTTGCAATTATCGGAAACAACTCGATGGAGTGGACTATCGGATATTTCGGACAGCTCTGCGGAAACGGGGTTGTGATTCCTCTGGATAAGGGACTTCCCTACGAGGAACTGACCTCATCCCTAAACAGAAGCTATGCCGACGTGCTGCTCTTTGACAAGGCTCACCTGGCTTTGATAGAACAGATTAAAGAGAGCGGAGAATGCGATAACCTTGAATACATCTGCATGAACGAAGTGGAAGGATACCTGACTCTGGGGGCTTTGATAGAAAAGGGCGAGAAGACGGAGATTGACCACTTCGATGAGTATGTAGTTGACCCGGATGCGGCAAACATCATTCTGTTTACCTCCGGCACGACCTCACTGGCGAAGGCGGTTCAGCTTTCACACAGGAACATTGTTTCGAACGTTTACGCCATGAATATCAGTGAGGATATCAGAAGGGGCGACGTGAGCATGGCTTTCCTTCCATACCACCACACATTCGGAATCATGGCGCAGATTGTCATGATGTCTGCGGGTGCAACCATGACATACTGCGAAGGACTGAAGTATGTCCAGAAGAATATAGTTGAGTACAAGCTGACCGTGTTCGTGTGCGTGCCGATGCTGATTGAGTCGATTTATAAGAAGATTATGGCGACCATCAAGAAGGAAGGTCTGGAAAAGAAGGTAAAATTCGGCGTGGCTCTGTCCAGATTTCTTCTGAAATTCGGAATCGACGTGCGCAGAAAGCTTTTCAAGGACATTCACGAGCAGCTGGGAGGAAATCTGAGATTCGTAATCAGCGGAGCCTCTGCAATAGACCCTGAGGCGCTGAAGGGACTGTCCGACTTCGGCATTTTCGCTTTCCAGGGATACGGAATGACTGAAACATCACCGGTTCTGGCAGCGGAAAACCATGTGGAAAGCAGAGCAGGCTCTATCGGAAAGGCAATTCTCGGAGTTGAGCTTTGTGTGGATGAACCGAATGAAGAGGGCATCGGCGAGCTGATTGCCCGCGGACCTAACGTGATGAAAGGCTATTTTGAGAATCAGGAGGCTACTGATGAGATTCTGATTGACGGATGGCTTCACACAGGAGACCTTGCGAGAGTGGATGAGGACGGATTCGTTTACATCTGCGGAAGAAAGAAAAACGTTATCGTTCTCAAGAACGGTAAAAACGTTTATCCGGAAGAGCTGGAGACACTTATTGCAAATCTTCCGTATGTTGAAGAGAACATGGTTTACGGCGAACCTAAGAAGCACGACGGAGATGAGACTGACCTTGCACTGGTTGCAAAGATCGTCTACAGACCTGAGGCGATGCAGGAACTTTACGGCCTAACCGACCCTGGCGAAATAGAACAGAAGATCAAAACTGACATAGATGTGATTAACACTCAGGTGCCTGTTTACAAGCAGCTGCTGCGTATCCACGTTACCGACGAGCCTATGGTTAAGACTACTACAGGTAAGGTTAAGAGATACGCAAATAAATAAGTTTCCGGTATCGAAAGAGTTACAATAAAAAAGTGTGAGCTGTTGCACCACTAGTCACACATAAAGCACCGCAGTTTGCCTGAATGAGCTGATTTCTTTATGGTAAAGTGAGCGATTTGCCTGAATTCAGCAGTTTTCTGAAGCAAACAGGCGCGAGCCATTTCAACAGCGGAATCTAGGATATGTATAAAATAATAAATATTCAGAAAGCAGTATAATTATTTTAGAAATATTGAGTTTCAACGATTAATATACCTATACACCTGAAGCCCTCAAAAGGCCTCAAAGAAAAAACTGGCAATAAATTCTATTTATGTTGATTCCTTTCTTCATCAAAATCAATTCAGGATGCAAGGGAGCTTTATCCAGAAATTCTTCGCGGCCGATTCAAAGTAAAATGAATCAAATTCAGGCAAATCGCGGCTGAATGCATAAAAAAATTCGTGATTCAGGCAAATGCATATAAATATCTGTTTATGCAAAGAAAAAGACTTTCACGCCACGGCAATGAATATGATTCCACAACATTCCCTTCAATATGAGAAGCTTAGGAGCCTTAGGAGGTTTAATCCTGGTGTATGCGAAGGATGTTCATATATATTCCGGTGTACACAAAGAAAAAACCTGAGATTTAACCCCAAAAAAGAAAAAGCCCCTTGGATAATGATAATTCCAAGAGGCTTTGTCAACAATTTGGAGAGTAGCAGAAGCTACTCTTTTTTCTTTTTTTCGCGCGGCCTTAGTTTTTCTTTATTTCCTCATAACGCTTGACCTTGCCTGTGGTGGTTTTGATCATCGGCTGATCCGTAACAATCAGGCGAAGCATCTGCTTATATACAGGAAGATCCTCGTTGATGTGGTCGATGTCCTTCCTTATGATTGCCTCAATTTCTGTCGGGTCGGTAACACCGTAGATATCCTTCATAACGTCCCTGCTGTATGTAACCTTAGCACAGAGAGCCAGGTCTTTGTCATCTCCTTCATGCTTAGGCTGACCGAATACCATGCTGTCCTCAACGTAAGGCAGGTTGGCAATGAGCGTCTCCAGCTCCTCAGGATAAACGTTCTTACCATTTTTCAGTACAATTACATTTTTTTTGCGACCGCAGATATAGATGTAGCCGTCCTTGTCCAGGCGGGCCAGGTCGCCGGTGTGCAGCCAGCCGTCTTTTAGGACCTCTGCAGTTTCTTCATCGTTTTCATAGTAGCCGAGCATCACGTTAGGTCCGCGGGCAATCAGCTCGCCGATGCCTTCCTCGTTAGGATTGTCGATTGCAACCTGAATTCCCGGCATCGCACGACCGATTGAACCGGCTTTGTGTTCTTCTGAGGTTTCTGCGGCGATGCAAGGGGAGGCCTCAGTCATGCCGTAGCCCTGGTATGCGAGGATTCCAATGTCATCAAAACCCTTTGCAGCCACAGGATCCAGTGCGGAAGCGCCACTGATCACATAGCGCAGATTTCCTCCAAGCTGCTCGTGTATTTCCCTGAACAGCTGACGGCGTCTGTCGATGCCCAGTTTAAGAAGCATGCGGGAAAGCTTGATTCCGGTCTTAAGCTTCTTTTCCTTACCTTCCTTTTTAACCGTCGCCATAATTCTTTTATAGATTGACTCGATGAGAAGCGGAACGCAGACGAATACGGAAACCTTGTATTCCACAATGTTTTTCTGAACATATTTCAGACCTTCGCAGTAGGCTGTAGTCGCTCCGGCTGCAATCATAAGCAGCTGTCCTGTTGCTCCGAAGGTATGATGATAAGGCAGGAAGGCCATGTTTACGTCGCCGTGGCGGATGTCCTCAACCTGCATCATGGAGTAGATGTCGTAGGTGATGTTGTAGTGGGACAGCATTACTGCCTTCGCCATGGAGGTTGTTCCTGAAGTGAAGAGCAGAATTGACATTGCGTCCTTGTCGATGGGCAGGTTCATGTAATCGTCCATACCTTCTTCAATCAGATCCTGTCCTTCGTTTATAAGGGTCTGCACGTCCTCGTAGCCCTCAAGCTCGTCCATGCAGATGTAATCTGCAATCTGAGTGTTTCCTTTTTCCTTAAGCTCCTCAACTATAGCCTGGTGAGCTTTGTCGAAGATTATAACGCTTGCTGAGCTTCTGATGGCTGAGGATTCCAGCTCATCGTAAGGAAGACCCTTGTCAAGCGGAACGGAAATTCCAAGTCCGTTAACTATAGCCAGATGCGAAAGAAGCCATTCATAGGAGTTGTTTCCGATGATGGCTATTCGTTTTCCCTGAAGACCTCTCTTCAGCAGAGCAGTTCCGAAGCCGTTGATCTCGTCGCGGAATCTTCTGAAGGAAATGTTTTCGTATGTGAATTCTTTTTTTGAAAGCTTATGCTTGATAATAAATGCTGTGTCCTCATCATAGGCCATAGCTGCATAGTTGACCATATCTCTCAGATTCTGGTGAAGTACAGGATCAAAGATAGGTTTAAGTTCTTTAACTTTAATCATTAATCTACCTCCCGCAGGTGAATCGTAATATGTCATTCTACCATATTGTACAGGAAGTGTCAAAGATGCAGATATTTAGAGCGCAGCAGACGGACAAGAAACAGCAGGCCGCGTATGCACAGCTCTATGGTCATGGCAATCCACATGCCGCGAATGCCATAAACGGGAACAAGGACTGACGCAAGACCAAGGCGCACAACCCATATGCTGAACAGGCTTATGATACTTGGGACAAGAGTATCCTCAGCTCCTCTCAAAGCACCTGATGCCACTGTTGAAACACCGTAAAGCGGCTCAGCGAAAAGCTCTATTCGAAGAATCTGCGCGGCCACTGTCCGCACTGCCGGTACAGGAGTGAGCAAAGCAAATACAAGAGGGCAGGCGAAGAACATGATGATTCCGTTCAGTGTCATCATAATGCTGCCGATAATTACGGTTATGTAGCTGTATCGACGTGCTAGTCCGTAGTCTCCTGCACCTATGCTCTGTCCTACGAGTGTTGTTGCCGCTGCTGAGACACCGTAACCGGGCAGATAGCATATGCTCTCTGCTGTGATGGCAAAGGAATGGGCTGCGATGGAAATTGCCCCAAGCGGTGCAATGATTGCGGTTGATGCCACATATGCGCTGGACATTGCGATGGATTCTGCGCCAACAGGTGTGCCGATTTTAACTGCCCGCTTGAGGATGGATACATCCAGCGGACAGCGCTCCCTACGTTTCAGACGAAGCGGCTCATAGCGGAGACAGCAGAACCAGAGCACAGGAAAGCAGACGACCACTGTGGCGAGTCCGGTTCCGATACCTGCACCAAGCACTCCGAACCGCGGAATCAGGAAGAAGTTAAATACAACATCCAGCAGACAGGTTACGGCGTTCAGTATGCTGGGCACAATCATATTACCTGCGCATTGCAGGAAGCTGGAAGCCAGTCTGTGCAGTCCCAGAAACGGGAGTGTGATTGCGTAAACCAGAAAATATGCGCTGGCATCTGCCCAGAGAATTTCATCGCCGCCAAGCCAGCGCGGCAGTGGATCACTGATTAAAATGCCAATCACCATAATAAATAAAGATACAATTATCGATGTTAAGAATCCGTGTTTGGTTACCCGGCGTGCATTGTGCGGTTCACCTGCCCCGATATACTGGGCTACCTGTACTGAAAAACCAGCCGCAATAGCAAAACCGACTCCGTTCATCAGCCATGTGCTTGTAGTTACAAGTCCTATGGCTGCGGAGGCGTTTGCACCGAGTCTGCCGACCATGCCGGAGTCAATATACTGCATGGCCATAGATGTGAATTGAGTTAGAATTGCCGGAACACTCAGCTTCCATACCATCGAAAGATGAGAACGTAAATCTGATCCGGGATTTGAAATAGACGAGTTCATATTGTCTCAGGTCTCCTCCTCTGTAATAAAACCGTTATATTACAGACCGGGGCTTTTGTCAAGGAAGCAAAGACACTTAATCCTCCTCGATAAAGTCACTCCAAAGGCTTGCAGTTATAATGGAAAAATGATAAACTCTTTTGGTACGAAAACAAGATATATAATAATAGAAGAAAAACGGAGACAGAAAATGAGTGTACTTATAGTAGATAAAGTGTCTCACGGCTTCGGCGGGAGACAGATTCTGGATGACGCTTCCTTCAGACTTAACAAGGGTGAGCACGTCGCACTTGTAGGTGCTAACGGAGAAGGCAAGTCCACTTTTTTAAATATCATTACGGGTAATCTGATGCCGGATTCAGGTACTGTGAGCTGGTGCAACCACATTACTACAGGCTATCTTGACCAGAGAACAACTCTTAGTCCGGGCAAAACCATAAGAGAGGTTCTGAGAGAGGCATTCGCTCACTTCTTCGATCTGGAGAAGGAGATGCTTGAGGCTTACGACAAGATGGCGACGGCAGACGATGATGAGATGGCAAAGCTCATGGAGGACGCGGCAGAGATTCAGGATATTCTGGAGCACAGCGGTTTCTATACCATAGATGCCAGAATTGAGGAATACGCCAACGGTCTGGGTCTTGGGGACATCGGTCTGGACAAGGACGTTTCGGAGCTTTCAGGCGGTCAGCGCTCCAAGGTGCTTCTGACAAAGCTTCTTCTGGAGGACCCTATGATTCTTATACTGGACGAGCCTACCAACTATCTGGACGAAAACCATATAGTATGGCTGACACGCTTCCTTCAGAATTATGAGAACGCATTCCTGCTCGTATCTCATGACATTCCCTTCCTTAATAATGTAGTAAACGTTGTTTATCATGTTGAGGAGGGAGTTTTGACAAGATATGCCGGAAACTACGACGACTTCATGCGCATGTACGACATCAAGCGCGCACAGCTTGAGCAGGCATACAAGAAGCAGCAGAAGGAAATTGCGGACCTGGAGGATTTCATTGCCAGGAACAAAGCCCGCATAGCGACGACCAACATGGCAAAATCCAGACAGAAAAAGCTGGATAAGATGGAAAAAATCGAGCTTATCAAGGATAAGCCGAAGCCTGTATTCCGGTTCGAGTATTCAAGGGCTCCGGGGAAATATGTGATAGAAGCGAACAATCTGGTTATCGGCTACGATGAGGCGCTGACAAGTCCTCTCAACTTCCATGTAGAGAGAGGAAAGAAAATCGCCATCAAGGGTGTTAACGGTCTGGGAAAGTCAACATTGCTGAAGACAATGCTTGGAATCATTCCGGCCTTTGACGGCGAGGTTAAGCTGGACTACTACGCCGAGCCAGCATATTTTGAACAGGAACACGACGGAAGCAGCAAGACTGCGCTTCAGGATTTCTGGGATGAGTTCCCGTCAATGGATAACGGTGAGGTAAGAAGAGCCCTCGCAAAGTGCGGGCTGACTACGGAACATATCGAAAGTCAGGTCAGAGTTCTGAGCGGAGGAGAAAACGCAAAGTTCAGACTGTGCAAGCTGATGCAGAATCCGATGAATCTGCTGGTGCTGGACGAGCCGACAAATCATCTTGATCCTGTGGCCAAGGATGTGCTGAAGGAGGCAATCAGGGATTTTAAGGGTACCGTCATTCTGGTAAGCCATGAGCCGGATTTCTATCAGGATATCGTAACTGATATCTGGAATCTTGAGGACTGGACTACAAAAGTAGTATAGCTCAGGATGACACGAGGAATTTGTGGAATAATCACAAAAATATCACATGCATTTTGTGAAAAAACACTTGAAATATATTTTTCAATGTGTTAATCTAATTGTATCAAAATGAAAGGAAAGCTATGTAGTCATGAGTAATACATTTTTCGCAGCAGAATATTACTTTTATTACTTTTTCTTTATGAACGGGAAAGAGTAGGTTTTGCTGCAAAAAAGTTTGAGTGATTACATAATATTCTGAAGAGAAATTGCTTATAAACTCCGCAGTCGAAACCGATTGGCGGAGTTTTTTTATGATTGAAGTGTAATTTAAGTGTAAATGAAGTGTAAGAAAAAATCAGCGGAGGGAGAAAGATGATAACAGTTTTAAAACCTAATACAACGGAAGAACAGAGAGCGCAGTTAATTCACTGGTTTGAGGAGCAGGGCGTAACAGTTCATGAATCACAGGGAGAAACCTATACGGTACTGGGACTTATTGGAAATACCTCCAATATCGATGCGGAAATGCTGGAGCTTCTGGATATAGTTGAAAAGGTTACAAAGGTTTCTGAACCATTCAAGAGCGCAAACAGACACTTCCATCCTGAAGACACAGTTGTTGATGTAAACGGAGTAAAAGTGGGCGGAGGCAACTTTGCTGTAATTGCAGGTCCGTGCTCAGTAGAAAATCCTTCACAGATCAGAGAGGTTGCAGACGGAGTAAAGGCTGCAGGAGCTTCCATGCTTAGAGGAGGAGCCTTCAAGCCGAGAACATCACCATACGATTTCCAGGGAATGAAGGCTGAAGGAATCGAGCTGCTTCTGGAGGCAAAGAAGCATACAGGACTTCCAATCGTAACAGAAATAATGAATGCAAACCACCTTCCTCTGTTTGAGGATGTAGATGTAATACAGGTGGGCGCAAGAAACATGCAGAATTTTGAACTTCTTAAGGAACTGGGTAAGACCAATAAGACTATCCTTCTTAAGAGAGGTCTTGCAAACACCATCAAGGAACTGCTTATGAGTGCAGAGTACATTATGGCAGGAGGAAACGAAAACGTTATTCTCTGTGAAAGAGGTATAAGAACTTTTGAAACATACACAAGAAACACACTTGACCTTTCCGCAGTGCCTGTACTTCACAGACTCACTCACCTTCCGGTTGTAATCGACCCGAGCCATGCAACAGGTCATGCTGATCTGGTTGAGCCTATGGCACTGGCAGCTGCAGCCTGCGGAGCGGACGGTCTGATGATAGAAGTGCACAACAATCCTGCAAAGGCTCTGTGTGACGGTGCACAGTCACTTACTCCTGCACAGTTTGCAGAACTAATGAAAAAGGTTAACAGGATTCGCGAGGTGATCTAAATGAAGATAGGAATTGTAGGTCTGGGTCTGATTGGAGGCTCACTTGCAAAGGCATACAAGAATGCCGGAGCTGAGGTCATCGGAATGGACAAAAACAGCCTCGTGACTGAGTTCGCACAGATGGCTGAAGCCATCGACGAACCCATGACAGATGATAACATGAATGAATGTGACTGCATTTTCATTGCAATACCACCTGTTCCGGCTGTAGAATGGATGGAGGCTAATGCTCCGAAGCTTGACAGCAAGGCTATAGTAATTGACTGCTGCGGAACCAAGCGATACGTATGTGAGGCCGGCTTCAGACTTGCTGATGAACACGGATTCACCTATGTGGGAGGACATCCAATGGCAGGTCTTCAGTTTGGAGGCTTCAAGCACAGCAGATACGACCTTTTCGAAGACGCACCCTTTGCGGTAGTCATCCATGACGCCAGCGATATTACGCTGCTGGAAAAGATAAAGAAGATTATAAAGGCGGCAGGATTCGGAAAGATTATTCCATGTACAGCAGAAAAACACGATAAGATTATAGCGTTCACATCACAGATGGCTCACGTTGTGTCCAACGCTTTTATCAAAAGCAGCACAGCGCTTGAAGACGGCGTATCAATTTCAGCCGGAAGCTACAGAGACTTCACCAGAGTTGCATATCTTGACGCCAACATGTGGACGGAACTGTTTATGGAAAACAGAGATAACCTGAAATTTGAAATAGATACACTCATCAGCGAGCTGAAAAAGTACTCGGATGCACTGGAAAACCAGGATGCAGACAGGATGAGGGAACTTCTCATTGAAGGAAGAGAAAGAAAAGTTGAGGTTGAAAAAAGATGCAGCAATTAGGATTTGGCGAGGCTGCTCGCAAAACTGTAAGCGGCGACACGATTGTAGTCGTAACAGATGAAAACGTTAAACCGCTTTATCTGGAACGATACATGCAGGACCTGCAGTCTGTGGGTTTTGATGTATATAGCTTTACGATTGCTCCGGGTGAGGAATCGAAAAGTGGCGAAGTGTATTTGGAACTTCTGAACTATCTGGCGGAGATTCCGCTAACCAGGGCCGATGCTCTGGTTGCCTTAGGCGGTGGAGTGGTTGGAGACTTGACCGGTTTCGCAGCCGCTACATACCTGAGGGGAATCAAGGTCATTCAGGTTCCAACTACGGTTCTCGCGGTAGTTGATTCATCCATAGGCGGAAAGACCGCCATCAATTTACCGGCAGGAAAAAACCTGGCCGGCGCGTTTCACCAACCTGCCCTAATATGGCGAGACGTAACAATGCTTGAATCTCTGCCGGCTGATACCTACCTGAATGGTATGGCTGAAGTCATCAAATACGGCGTTTTAGCGGACGCCGACTTATGGTCACTCCTTTTAAATTATGCAAATGTACAAAACAACATGCCTGAGATTATCGACAGATGCGTAAGCATCAAGAACAGAATCGTCGCAGAAGACGAGTTTGACAACGGTACCAGGCAGCTTCTGAACTTCGGTCATACCATCGGTCACGCCATAGAGCGTGCAAGTGATTTTGCGGTCAGCCACGGCTTTGCGGTTGCAAAGGGAATGGCTGCCATAGCTGATATCTCCGCAAGGCAAGGATGGTGCAGCAGGGAATGCGCACAGGAGATAAGACAGCTTCTTGAAAACTACGGATTCGATTTGTCCATAGACTACTCCATGGACGAGTTATACAGTATTATGCTTTCCGACAAGAAAAGGAAGGGCGGGGTAATTGACCTTGTCGTTCCCGAACGCATCGGAAAGTGCAGATTAGAAAGAGTTACAACAGAGCAGCTAAAGGAAATTCTATGAGAACAATAGATATAATTTCATCAAAATCAGACGCCCATAGAGCACTTATCTGCTCTGCATTATCGCAGATAAGCAGAGCAGATGGCGAAATCTCGTGTCGAGATTTCGCTGACAGTGGAAGGCTTTCCGAAGGACGTGCAACCTGCTCAGATAAATTTTCCGGTGAGTTAGCAGTGGCTAAATTAGTTACGGCTAACCCGCAAAAAAACAGTAGTGTGAAGGAGGATGCAAAAGAAAACATGCCCGCAGAATTCGAGGCGGCTGTAATCTGCAACTCCAGTTCTAAAGACATCGACGCAACCAAAAACTGCCTGAGGGCGCTGCTTGCCGGCGAGAGCGAGATGCACCCGGGAGAGAGCGGCTCAACACTGAGATTCCTTCTTCCTGTAATGGGCGCTCTGGGGCACAAAGCCGACTTTTACGGCGAAGGCAGACTGCCTGAAAGACCTCTTTCACCATTGTATGAGGAACTGATTGCTCACGGCTGTACCATCAGCCCCATAGGCAGTATACCTCTTACAATAGAGGGACAGCTCCAGCCGGGCACCTTCACCATTGCCGGTGACGTGTCCAGCCAGTATATCAGCGGACTGCTCTTCGCACTGCCGCTTCTCAAAGGGGACAGCAGAATCGTCATCACAGGCAGATTCGAGTCGAGAGCCTACGTGGACATGACCCTGAAGGTTCTTCGTGACTTCGGAATACAGGTTGACGAAGAGGACTACGGCTTTTTCGTAAGAGGCAATCAAAACTTCCAGACTCCGTCATCCTACAGGGTTGAAGGAGACTGGTCCAACGGCTGCTTCTGGCTTGCTACAGGTGCTCTTGTTCCGGGTGGAATCAGCGTTCGCGGCCTTAACCCCCAGTCTCTGCAGGGCGACAAGGCAATTCTTTCACTGCTCGAGCAGTTCGGGGCAGAGGTAAAGGTTCTGAGCGGAGACTCAGAGAGCTGCAGCACCGGTGGAGCGGAAGCGGAGGGCGCGTCTGACGGTTTTGATACCGGGGAGACCGTAATCCGGGTTTCGCCGGGAGAGCTGAAGGCCATAGAAATCGACGCATCGCAGATACCCGACATGGTGCCGGTTCTTTCGGTAATTGCCGCTGTGGCAGATGGCGACACAGTCATAAAGAACGCGGGACGCCTGCGCATCAAGGAAAGCGACAGACTTGCCACAGTCACTGAGGTTATGAACGGTCTCGGTGCTGACATAGATGAGAAGCCTGACGGTCTGGTAATCCACGGGGTATCAAAACTTACAGGCGGAAAAATATCCTCTCACAACGACCACCGCATCGCCATGATGGCGGCAATAGCATCACTGGTGTCGGAAAATCCTGTTGTTATTGAGGGAAAAGAAGCAGTGGCCAAATCATATCCTGAATTTTTCAGGGATATGGCGGCCCTTGGATTAGATGGAAAGGTAGAATAGAAATGTCATCAACCTACGGAAAAAATTTGAAAATTGCCATATTCGGTCAGTCTCATTCGGAGGCTATCGGTGTGACCATGGACGGTCTGCCGGCAGGCTTTTCCATCGACATGGATGAGCTGCAGAACTTTATGAACAGGCGGGCACCGGGGCGCGACAAGTATTCCACCCCGCGAAAGGAAGCTGATAAGCCTGACTTTATCAGCGGCCTCGTAGGCAACGTCACCTGCGGAGCGCCGCTTACAGCAATTATTAAAAATACGAATACAAGGTCTTCGGACTATGACAATATAAGGGATATTCCCCGTCCGGGTCATGCTGATTTCACGGCTCACGTGAAGTACGGCGGATTCGAGGATGTAAGCGGAGGCGGCCACTTTTCAGGGAGACTGACAGCGCCGCTGTGCATCGCAGGAGGAATAGTCAAGCAGATTCTTGCGGAATCGGGTATTACTGTGGACGCGGTTATCAAAGAGATAGGCGGAAACAGCGAGGATCCTTACCGGGCTATTGAAGAGGCCAGAGGAAGAGGCGACTCTGTGGGCGGAATTATTGAGTGCACAGTGAACGGCCTTCCGGCAGGCATTGGAAATCCAATGTTTGACGGCGTGGAAAACAACATCGCCAAGGCGGTGTTTGCAATTCCGGCGGTAAAGGGAATTGAGTTCGGAAGGGGTTTTGATGCAGGAAGAATCTGCGGAAGTGAAAACAACGACGAATTTTATTATGAGGGTGAGCAGGTTCGTACACGCACCAACAATCACGGGGGAATTCTCGGGGGAATAACCTCCGGAATGCCGGTGGTTTTCAGAGTGGCGGTCAAGCCGACACCGTCAATATCCATACAGCAGAACAGCATAAGCTACAGCAGGGGTGAGGATGATATCCTGAAGGTGAGAGGACGTCACGACCCGTGCATTGTACCACGTGCAGTCCCCTGTGTAGAAGCTGCCTGCGCAATTGCACTTTATGATTTGATATTAGACATATAAATATAGTATAATAGAAGGAGATTAGAAATGGCTTCAATTGATGATTATAGAAAAAAGATTGACGAAATCGACCATGATATTGTAACAAGACTGGAAGAAAGAATGAGAACAGTGGAGCAGATTGCCAGATTCAAGCAGGAAAATGAGCTCCCTGTCTATGACGCAATGAGAGAAAGAGAAAAACTTGACTCTATCACCAATATGGTTTCAGAAGATATGGCAAGTTACTCAAGAATCCTGTATAATACTATTATGGAGGTAAGTAAGGACCACCAGAGAAAAATCACTCAGCAGGATACTGAATGCGTTAAGGCTATAAAGAAGGCTCTTGAGGATACTCCTAAGGTATTCCCGGCTCGTGCATCTGTTGCATGTCAGGGAGTAACAGGGGCATACTCTCAGGAAGCCTGTGAAAAGCTTTTCTCCATGCCGCAGATTTTCTTCCTGAAGAACTTCAGTGGGGTATTTGCTGCAGTTGACAGCGGACTGTGTCAGTACGGAATTCTTCCTCTTGAAAACAGTACTGCCGGTTCGGTTAATCAGATATATGATCTTATGATGAAGCATAATTTCTATATCGTTAAGAGCGTCAGACTGAAGATCAACCACTGTCTGATGGCGAAAAAGGGTGTGCGCAAGGAGGATATCAAGGAAATCGTTTCTCACGAGCAGGCTATCATGCAGTGCGACGACTACCTGAAGAATTTCCCGCATGCCAAAATCACTGTCTTCGAGAATACAGCGCAGGCTGCAAAGTATGTTGCTGAATCTGACAGAACTGACATTGCGGCCCTTGCATCTCAGAACTGTACTGATCTGTACAATCTGGAATGTATAGCGGACAACGTTCAGGACAATTTAAACAACTATACCAGATTCATTTGCATAAGCAAGAAGCTGGAAATTTTCCCTGGTGCTAACAGAACAAGCCTGATGCTTGTTACTAAGCATAAACCGGGATCGCTTTACAACGTGCTTTCAAGATTCAACGCTCTTGGAATAAACCTGGTTAAGCTGGAAAGCAGACCTATACCGGAAAGAGATTTCGACTATATGTTCTACTTCGACATAACCTCTGAGGTTTATTCGGATGAATTCATCAGGCTGATGAATCAGCTGGATGACCTTACTGAAGAGTGTACGTACCTTGGAAGTTATACGGAGATTTAACGAGGAAAGGTATTAATGAGAAAATTTGGATTAATCGGAAAGAAGCTGGGTCACAGCTATTCTAAGCTTATTCACGGCAAGTTTGCCGACTATGAATATGATTTACTGGAAACAGATGAAGAGGGCCTGGAGGCTTTGATAAAATCCGAGGAGTATGGCGGCTTCAACGTTACGATTCCGTACAAGAAGACTGTCATGCAGTATTGCGACGAGCTGTCCGAGGTGGCACAGAAAATCGGCAGCGTTAACACAATTGTAAAGTACAGAGACGGCAGAATTAAAGGCTTTAACACGGATTACTACGGTTTCGGCTATCTGCTGGATGACATGGGAATTGACCCTGAAGGAAAGCACTGTCTGGTGCTGGGAAGCGGGGGAGCATCACTTACCGTGCAGGCTGTGCTGGCAGACAGGGGGGCAGCGAAGATTACTGTTGTTTCCCGTACGGGCGAGGTCAACTATGACAACGTGTACGAGCAGACTGATGCTCAGATTATCGTTAACACGACACCTGTGGGAATGTATCCTGATAACGGAAGATATCCGGTGAAGGCGAGTCGTTTCCCTGAGTGTGAGGGTGTCCTTGATCTTATCTACAACCCGGACAAAACTAAACTCGTGCTGGATGCAATCGCGGCAGACATTCCTGCTTCCGGCGGACTTAAAATGCTGGTTGCCCAGGCAAAGGAAGCCTGCGAGCAGTTCATCGGAGTTCAGATTGAGGATGAGGCGCTCAAGAATGTTCACGACGAGGTGAGACGTGAGACTCTTAATATGATTCTTATCGGTATGCCCGGTGCAGGCAAAACAACTTTGGGCCGTGAAATGGCTGAGAGCATGGGACGTGAATTCATCGACATCGATGAGGAGATTGTGAAGAGAGAAGGAATGTCCATTCCGGAAATATTCTCGTCAAAGGGTGAGGCCTATTTCAGAAAGGTGGAAACTGAAATTCTGGAGCAGGCATGCATCAGGTCGGGTGTGGTAATTGCAACCGGCGGCGGAATAATAAAGAATAGGAAAAACTATTTCATCATGAAACAGAACGGCACACTGATATGGATCAAGAGAGATCTTGACAAGCTGGAAACGGAAGGCAGACCGATTTCCATGTCCATGCCGATTGAAAAGATTTATGAGGAAAGAAAAGATATATATGCCAAGTGGAGTGACTACTTCATTAACAACAATGAAGGAAGGGACTAAATGCCCGTGCCCCGGTGCGTGAGATGCACCCGGTGAAGGGCGACAGTTTCATCTGGCGGAGGAAACAGTACAGAATGAAGATACTTGTAATTAACGGCCCCAACCTTAACATGCTGGGGATAAGAGAACCGGATATATACGGAAAAGCTACATATGATGATCTGGTGGAGCACGTGAAGCAGGCAGCTGAACGCCTGGATATTGCAGTGGATTTCTACCAGTCAAATCACGAGGGCGACCTTGTTGACCGAATTCAGCAGGCATACGGGGTTTATGACGGTATCGTCATCAATCCCGCTGCCTATACTCATACCAGTGTAGCGCTTCTGGATGCGGTTAAATCGGTTGGAATTCCAACTGTAGAGGTTCATATATCTGATGTCAGGGAACGTGAGGATTTCAGGCAGGTTTCATATATCAGACTTGGCTGTATCGGAACTGTAATGGGAAAGGGATTTGACGGATATGTCGAGGCCCTGGAAATGCTTATCAAGGCAGACGGCGGAAAGCCTGTGACTTGCGAGGAGAAGCCCGAGAGTCCTGCGCCTTGCGGGGAGAAGCCCGAGAGTCCTGTGACTTGCGAGGAGAAGCCCGAGAGCCCTTGCGAGGAGAAGTGCGAGAGCCCTGCGCCTTGCGAGGAGGCGGACCGGTGATACAGTGCATGTTCGTGGGCATCGGAGGTTTTATTGGAGCTGTGTGCAGATACCTGATGGGACTCATACCCTTAGGTGCCGACATGGCTTTTCCTGTTAAAACCTTTGCGGTGAATCTAATAGGGGCTTTTCTGATTGGGCTCATTGCGGCGTATGCCGTGAAATACAACGCCGGTGACTCGAATTGGGTTTTGATGCTGAAGGTTGGAGTGTGCGGAGGGTTCACCACCTTTTCCACCTTTGCCTTTGAAATGTCAGACCTGGTAAAAAACGGACAGCCTTTCATGGCGGCCGCGTACGGCGTGGGCAGTATGGTTCTTGGAATTGCGCTGGTTGTACTGGCCCAGTGCATAGTTTATGGAAATATTAAGTAAGGATTTTATGTAAGGAGAAAAAGAGATGGATCATTCAATTAACACAAAATGCGTCCAGGCGGGTTATGCACCTGGAAACGGTGAACCGAGACAGGTACCTATCTACCAGTCAACTACTTTTAAATATGAGACAAGTGAAGAAATGGGCAAGCTGTTTGACCTTGAGGCTTCCGGATATTTCTATACAAGACTTCAGAATCCTACTAACGACATCGTCGCTGCAAAGATTGCAGAGCTGGAAGGCGGTACAGCAGCTATGCTGACATCCTCCGGACAGGCTGCAAACTTCTTTGCACTTTTCAATATATGTGAATGCGGAAGCCATATCGTAGCTTCTTCATCGATCTACGGCGGAACCTTCAACCTGATTTCCGTTACTATGGCTAAGATGGGCATCGACGTAACCTTCGTATCTCCTGATGCCACTGACGAGGAGCTTGATGCAGCTTTTCAGGACAACACGAGAGCAATGTTTGGTGAAACAATTGCAAACCCTGCGCTTACAGTTCTTGATATCGAAAGATTTGCGGCAGCGGCTCACAGACATGATGTTCCGCTTATCATAGACAATACATTCCCTACTCCGATTAACTGCAGACCTATCGAGTGGGGTGCAGATATCGTTACTCATTCAACTACAAAATACATGGATGGACACGGCGTAGCTGTAGGCGGTGCGATTGTTGACTCAGGAAACTTCGACTGGATGGCACATGCTGACAAGTATCCGGGTCTGACTACTCCGGACGATTCATACCACGGCGTTACATATGCTGAAAGATTCGGCAAGGAAGGCGCATTCATTACTAAGGCAACTGCTCAGATGATGAGAGATCTGGGATGTATACAGTCACCTCAGAATGCTTTCTATCTGAACCTTGGTCTTGAATCTTTACACGTAAGAATGCCTAGACATGTTGAAAACGGACAGACTGTTGCTGAATTCCTGGAAGCTCATCCAAGCGTTGCCTCGGTAAGCTATCCGGGACTTAAGGGTGACAAGTATCACGATCGTGCCGTTAAGTACTTAGGCGGCACCGGCGGCTGCGGAGTAGTATCCTTCGAATTAAAGGGCGGAAGAGAAGCTGCTGAAAAGGTAATGAAGAAGCTTAAGATTTTCGCTATCGAAACTCACGTAGCTGATGCAAGATCATGCTGCCTGAACCCTGCAACTTCAACTCACAGACAGATGACTGACGAGCAGCTTGCAGCAGCAGGCATCCCTGCAGGACTTATCAGAATCTCTTGCGGACTTGAGGACAAGAACGACTTAATCGCTGACCTGAAACAGGCACTGGAAGATTAATATGATATGATGCTTTGAGCATCGATTACGGGGCGGAACCGCTGTGGCGGTTCCGCCTTTGCGGTTTTTGTGGGTTTTGATGATATCTAGAATATTTTATCATTGTAGTACTAGTCGCCTAGTTTGATGATGTGACATGACCACAATATTAAGAAATTGATTTAAATTTGTACCAGGTTACAGCTATTGATCTTGTAATGTATTATATGACGAGGGAGTGTGCGAAACGATATGGCATTTTATGTAATTTAATTACATAAAATAACTTGAAAAATGTAATAAAATGTATATAATGTAAGGTATAACATGTAAATTTATGTAAATGGATTATTAGAACAAGAGCTACACCATTGTTTATGGTCATATCACATCACGAAACAACGCATCTAGTATCACGAGGATAAAATCTATCGGCATCATTAACCAAACAAATGTATTTAACCCGGGAGGAAAACCACATGCAGGATATCATTGGAATCGTTGAGCATGAAAAAGAACTGCAGCAAAAGCAGAAGGAGAAAATAATACTGTCATTACGAAAACCAACGGCTGGTCACCTAGTAAAAAAAAGAAATTATTATTACTGGCGTGTGTCTGAGAATGGCAAAGTTACTGAGGTATATCTGGGTCCTGAAACCCATCCAATAGTCCAACGATTAAAGAAACAGAAATACCTTGAAGAATCAAAGAAGATAATCCAAAAAAATCTCATAGCAATGGATAAGTTTCTGCAAAGCTACGAAAATTATGACCCCATTACAGTGTCAGGCAAAATAGGAAAGACATATGAAGTACCTCCGGATGATGTTTTTGAAGTCATGGATCTGACGAATCCAAAAGATTGGGATGAAAAGTACTGGAAAGGTACTTTTCTGGAAGAAAGCTTAATTCATACGACATCTAAAGGACATAGGGTGAGATCAAAATCTGAAATAATAATAGCTAATCAGCTTCATTTAAACAATATCAAGTATCGCTATGAACCTTATTTCGAAGTCGATGGCAGGAATCTTCGTCCGGACTTTGTGATTATATCTCCAAGGGATAATGAAATATATATATGGGAGCATTTTGGCATGATGAAGGATATTGCATATCGTAAAAAAGCATTGGAAAAGATATACGATTACATGCAGAAGGGGTATTACCCCTGGGACAGACTAATTATGACATTCGACAAAGAAGACGAGAGTATTGATTCCCGCATAGTATCAAAGCTGATTGAGCTTTACTTCATGTAATTCAACGGTTTGCCATGCCTTATTGAACAGACCGTAAAACGTCGCCGGGCAGGCGACCACCACCTCCTGAAGAAGTGATATATTAAAAACATCCAAGATACGAGGGAGGAAGAAGAAATGAAGAAGAATTTAACGGAAATTGTTTTTATACTGGATAGAAGCGGATCAATGAGAGGGCTGGAGGCAGATACTATCGGAGGATACAATGCACTGCTGGCTAAACAGAAGAAAGAGAAAGGCGAGGTTATCGTATCCACGGTTCTCTTTGACGACAGGCAGGAGGTGCTGCACGATTGCGTTAATCTGAATGATATCCCGGAAATCACCGACAGAGAGTACTATGTTCGCGGCTGTACCGCTCTGCTGGATGCAGTAGGCGGGGCAATTCACCACATCGGCAATGTCCACAAATACGCAAGAGAAGAGGACCGCCCTGAGAAGACTTTGTTCATCATCACTACCGACGGAATGGAAAACGCCAGCCAGCGCTACACATACGACAAGGTGAAGCGCATGGTGGAGCATGAAAAGGAAAAGTACGGCTGGGAGTTTCTCTTCCTCGGCGCCAACATTGACGCGGCGGCTGAGGCGGGGCGCTTCGGCATCAAAGCCAACAGAGCCGTAAACTACGAATGTGACAGCCGGGGCACCGAAATTAACTTCCAGGCTTTACATAAAGCGGTGAAATCGATACGCGAATCAGACTGTCCGGCGGCCTTTGCGCTTGATGATGACTGGAAGGCCGACATTGAGGCAGATTACAAAAAGAGACACAGAAAGTAGCCGCGGCGATTGGACCGGCCAGACAGGGCGCGGAAAAGCCTGTGTAACTCTTGCACCCGCGGCGATCAATGCGCCTTGCCGTGGTCAACGCGCCCGACTCGCGCGACGCGGTCAATGTCCCTAACTCGGTCAACGCGCACGATTCGGACGACGAGCCTAACTCGGTCAACGAGCCCGACTCGCGCGACGCGGTCAACGTCCCTAACTCGGTCAACGCACCTGACTCGGATGACGAGCCCGCGGCAGGCTAGTCGATACTGTTATTTCTGGATAAAACTGCACATACCACGTATGCAACGGACAGATCACGGAAAAGCTCGTGGTCTGTCTGGTTTTTTGCGCCTGTCAGCTCCTTCATCCTGTTCAGCCGATAACGGATGGTATTGGAGTGACACTGCATGTCCACAGATGTAGCGACAATATCGCCGCCGTTATTTATGTAAGCCTCGGCAGTTTCCTCAAAGGAACTGATCTTGTCCATATAGCTTAAGGCATAGGACTTCAGCTCAGGCGAATCAGCGAGAGGGAGAATGGCAGAGTACACGCCCAGGTTTTCATAAGAATCAACCTTGTGAAGCGAAACCAGGCCTGCAATCCAGCCATAGTACGCTTCCTGGAAGGCTTTGTTCAAATCCGCAGCCGGATGCATTCGGCTTAAGGTAATGTCATCTGCGGAAACGGGCAGAGAAAGTGCGCTGCATGCCTCGCTCAAAATAACGCGATGAGCGTTTTTGCTCTGCTTTGTTGTGCTGATGAGAATGAAGAGGCCACCGTCATATTTTGCAGCGATAAACTTTTCTCGAAGGTTCCTCAGCATGTAGTAGTTGCGGAAGATGCGTTCGGCATCGAGTGAGGGGGTTTTGATGTAGCATGCGGAAACCGTTCTGCTGGACAGGAGAGAAATCCCCCGGCGAATGCTTTCGATATCGTCAGGACCAGCGGTGTTCCTGATCATCTGCTCGATGCGGGTCTCAGAAAGATATCTGGTGTCGTTGCGCTCCACGGCGGTCAAAACCTCAAAAATGATGGTTTCGTACCATACGTCGGTGTACTTGTAAATGGGGAAATCGTGGGCGTCGGCATAGGCAAGAACCTCCTCGGGCAGGTCCTCGTAAATTACGGTTTTGTAGGCGAAGGCTGAAACGCCGGATTTCACCAGAAACTCCACAGCGGGGAGAATCAGATCCGGGTTGTCGCGGGCGAAAAGCAGGCTGGTAAGAACGATGCTGTCCTTTTCAAAGTAGTCCGGTTCGTTAAAATTCATGCCCTCGGCGAATTCGTGCTCTGCGATTCCTGCGCATGTAATACTGCGGTTCGTGCCCTTTTCGCCGGCCACGAGCTGCATTTGCGACAAAGCCGGCAAAATTAAAATATCATTTACTGTTAAAGCCATAGGTCGACCTCCGTTATCTGTATAACTTGTAGATTCTACTAATTATTATAGGCGAAACTTGTAGAATTCACAACTTTTTTCGTGATAAAAAGGATTACAATGTTCTTAAAGATACAGGAAACATCAAAACTCACAACCACGGAGTCAGATAATATGAGTAGGAGGACATGATATGAGCAAGCAGTTGAAAAGCGACATTATGCTGCTGATTACGGCAATTATCTGGGGTTCTGCTTTTGTGGCACAAAAGGC
>JBJESZ010000051.1:0-6477 GCA_051883055.1 Emergencia sp. | reverse complement strand
ACAGATGCAGGAAAAGCAGGTTTTATCACTTCTTTATACATAGTAATTGTACCTCTTCTGGGAATGCTGTTTGGAAAGAAGGTCAGACCTTCAATATGGGTTTGTGTGTGCATGGGAATTATCGGTTTTTACATGCTGACCATGGCCGGCAAGAGCGGAAGCTTTGGTTTTAAATCGGGAGATTTATTCGTACTGCTGTGCGCATTCTGTTTTGCATGTCATATTATGGTCATCGACCATTTCGCACCTAAATGTGACGGGGTGAAAATGTCATGTGTGCAGTTCTTCGTTACAGGAATCATAAGCATGATTCTCATGGCAATATTTGAAACCCCGGTACTGGCAGACATTATTGACTGCTGGCTGCCAATTCTGTACTGCGGCGTGCTTTCATGCGGTGTGGCATACACCCTGCAGATACTGGCACAGCAAAATGCTGAACCTACTGCTGCAACCCTGATCATGAGCCTGGAATCTGTATTCGCCGTACTGTTCGGTGTACTTCTGGCAGGAGAAAGACTAACCCTTATAGAGGGTCTTGGATGTATCGTAATTTTCATAGCAGTTGTTACTCCACAGCTGCTGGGCAATAAAAAATAAATGCAAATAACTCAAGGGCCGGCCCGCTTCTACCCATGGTGTGCCGGCTCTTATCCTTTTTTGGATTACTATTTTGCATATAAAATGGTATAATCTGATTAATAATTGTTAGGAGGACGACAATATGAATATCGAAACCCAAAGCATGTCACCAAAGGATATAGTTGTGAAGTTTTTTGAGGACGGCTATACGAATAAAAACTATGATTATGTTATGAACTGCATGGCGGAGAACTACATAGATCACAGTCCGGCAGCAGCCAGAAGCAACGCAGATGCCGTTGGCATTCTGAAAATTGTTGCCGGACAGTTCTCCAATCTGACCGTAAAGATGCTGGACGTTTTTGCAGAAGGCGGCATGGTTGCCACCCGTGTCCTATATGATGGCATTCATACTGCAACCGGTAAACATATCACCTTCGAGGCTCTGGAAAACTTCAAGGTGGAAAACGGCAAAATCACAGAATCCTGGGGCTACTGGCCGGACAAGGAAATTGAGGAGAAGCTGAAAGGGTAGGAAGAAATAATTCTATCATTCGTATCACTTTTTGAATTTTAGACAGGCCATAGGTACACACCACATCGGTTTTAATGGGGTTGACCAATCAAGAATCAACTCCCAGGCAAGATAAGTGGTCATTTTCCCATAAAAACACTTCGAAAAGGACCACTCAAACTTTGTCTTTGATATAGAAATTATTCGGCAGTACCCACAATTGATGAAAAACAATATATTAAGGGACAATCTCAAGAACAGACGTGTACCTACAGGTGTCAGAAAACGCAATATGTGACACAAATGATAGAAATACCATTCTGAAAGGAGGCAACAATGTTTGGAGCAATTCTAGGAGATATAATAGGCAGCCCATATGAGTTTGACATGGGCAATAAATCAAAGGATTTCCCGCTATTCAGGGATGGCATGGCTGGCACGAATGACGCAGACGGCACGAACGGCACAGGTGGCGGGGACGGTACAGACGCCGCAGGCACCACAGACGGCGCGGGTTACAGGAATTCAGGATTCACAGATGACACCGTAATGACCATCGCCGTTGCAGATGGACTGAAAATGGCAAGCCGAGAATCCTTCAACGACGAGAACGTGAAAAAGTGCATCACGGAGGCACTGATATACTGGGGCAAAAAATACCCCGATGCAGGATATGGCGCCAGATTCGACGCATGGCTGAATTCCGACGATCATCAGCCATACAACAGCTTCGGCAACGGCTCCGCTATGAGAGTGTCTTCCGTGGGCTGGATTGCCAATTCCATAGACAGCGCCCGCAGACTGGCCCGCGCCTCCGCAGAGGTCACACACAACCACCCGGAGGGCATCAAGGGCGCAGAGGCAGTTGCCAGCGCTATCTTCATGTCCAGGGCTAACTGCACGAAGGAGGACATCAAAACCTACATAGTCGACCAGTTCGGCTACGACTTAAGCCGCACCTGTGACGAAATCAGACCGGATTATCATCACGTGGAATCCTGTCAGGAAACTGTGCCTGAAGCAATTACAGCATTCCTGGAAGGTGAGGATTTCGAGGATGTAATACGCACAGCCGTATCGCTGGGCGGCGATTGCGATACGCTGACCGCAATCGCCGGCAGCATTGCCGAAGCTTACTACGGAATCCCTGCGGAACTGAAATATGAATGCTACAAGAGACTGGACGAGGATTTGGGAACCATATTGAGTCAGTTTGAAAGAAGCTTCCAGTTTAACGAAAGCACAGCATGTAAATATCATCCGATATACTGGTTTTCCAGAGACGAAGAAGGTTTTGTTCAGCTGGAGAGACCTTATGCCAAGCCGAAAAAGATGACACGAAAGTTAGATGGTTTTGATACATCGGCGCAGGCCCTTGACGGAGTGCGCAGAGCCAACCTGTACCTGAGCTCCTTCGGAGTGTGGGACATCGCCGCCTTCAGCGCGTGGATGGACGCGACCTACGGATACGGGCCGCTGGTGGACGGCGAGGGCAGGAAGTACACCATGACCTTCACGACGCCGCAGGCAGCCGACAGTTCCGTATACCCGTTCCTGAGCAAGGAGGCGGTGGAGCGGGCACGCGCCAACGTGGAGACTTTTTATGCCGACCCGATGTTGCAGCTGGAATGGGCCGACTTCATCCTTCATCCGGTGGCAGTCAAAGTCACAGACAAAGGGGAGGCAATTCCTGTTCCCATGAGCGAAATCGACAGGGCGCAGATTGAACTGGCACAGCAGGAAATATTTGATTTCAGAAAGCTGAAGGACATGAAAAGCAACGTAATCTGCTTCTACCACGAGTACGACGACTACGGCTGCTTCAGCAACTGGTATCGCGCAGATTTCGAATATGCGGGGCGCAGATACACGTCCGTGGAGCAGTACATGATGTACCAGAAGGTGGCAATGTTCGGCGCCTGGGAGCTGGCGGAGCGGATTATGGCCACTGACGATCCGGCGGAAATCAAGAAGCTGGGCCGTTCGGAGATCTCGGCTTTCGATTCAGAGGTGTGGGACAAAACCTGCTACACAATCGTAAAACGCGGCGTTTTCGCCAAGTTCAATCAAAACCCCCAGCTTGCGGAAATCCTGCTGAGCACAGGCAACAAGGTTCTTGCCGAGGCATCGGCTAATGACAGGAAGTGGGGCATCGGGGTCGACTGCTGCGACGATGTGCGCTTTAAGGTTTCCGGCTGGAGAGGTCAAAACCTGCTGGGCCGCGCTCTCATGGAGGTTCGCGCGGAGCTGCGCACAGCACAGCTTGCAGCACAGTGCAGACCGGCTGACGAACCTGCAACCCTTGAATATATTGACTTAAAGGATGTGGATTTCCCTGAATGGCACATGACAGCAGGCGAGCTGAGATGTATTCCGCAGTTTCATAACGCAATCCACGCCTACTCAGATACTTTAGACAGCCGCAGCCTGCGAGACAGCTTTCTCTATGAGCACAGCCTGTGTGAATGGGAAGAGATACTGCGAGGCGAGATGACTGCCGAAGAAATGTCTGCAGGCGAAATGGCCAAAGTGCAGACTGCACCCCGGGCAGAGACCATGGCGGGTGTAATGCCTGAAGTTAAGGCAAAATCCCTGCCGGCAGCCGGCTTCTGGGAAATGAAGCAGGAAGTTTGGGAGATGGTGAAGGGTCACTAAGTTATAACTGTCGAAATCAGTTAAAATATAGATTTTATCAGTTATAACTTATAAAACTGCAAATATTCCGTTGAATTTTAGTTATAAATGTGATAAGCTAAGCCTAGTCAAAAGCAAGGAAGGTGATGCTCATGATAAAACGAGAAATGTATATGAAACGCATCCGTCCGTTTATCGGAACGGAGCTTATTAAGGTCATGACAGGTATTCGCAGGTGTGGTAAATCAGTAATGTTAGAACTGATCAAAGAGGAACTTGTTGAGTCCGGTGTCAATCCTGCTCAGTTTATATCTATCAACTTTGAGGATTTGAACTATGCCCATCTTCAGACCGCAAATGCACTGCATGATGAGATTACCAGGAGAGCCGCAGAGATTAACGGCAAGGTCTATCTCTTCTTTGATGAGATTCAGGAGGTAAAAGCGTGGGAGAAGTGTATCAACTCCTTGCGTGTATCCCTTGACTGCGATATTTATATCACCGGCTCAAACGCAAATCTTCTATCCGGTGAGCTTTCCACATATCTTGGCGGACGTTATGTGGAGTTTATCATTTATCCATTCTCTTTTGCTGAATTCCTGGATTTGTATCGTTCAATTGCACCGGATGAGCCGATTCAGAGTTGCTTTCAGAAGTACCTTTTGCACGGCGGTATGCCGTACCTTGCCAACCTTCGCTTCGAGGATAATCCTTCAAGGCTGTATCTCCATGATCTGTTCAACTCTGTACAGCTCAAGGACATTGTGAAACGAAATAAGATACGTGACGTTGATCTGCTGGAACGCATCATCGCATATGTGATTGCGAATGTGGGTACAACGTTCTCCGCAACTTCTCTTGCGAAGTTCCTCAAAAACGAGAAGAGAACCGTTGCACCGGAGACCATCCTGAACTACATCAGATACTGCTGCGTCGCATATTTATTTTATCAGGTCAAGCGTGAGGATTTGCAGGGAAAGCAGATTCTTGCATCCAATGAGAAGTATTACATTGCCGACCACGGCATCCGTGAGGCTGTTTTCGGCGGTAATATGCGCGACATCAACCTGATTTTGGAGAACATCGTGTATATGGAACTGCTGCGCCGGGACTATAAAGTAACAGTTGGAAGAACCGGAGATAAGGAAATTGACTTTGTATGCGACAAGCGTGGAGAGAAGCTGTATGTTCAGGTTGCCTATCTGCTGGCATCCGAAGAGACAGTCCGGCGTGAGTTCGGGGCGTATGACAGCATCCGGGATAACTATCCAAAATATGTCGTTTCTTTGGATGAGTTCGATATGAGCAGAAATGGAATCAGGCATCGTAACGTCCGCGATTTTCTGCTGGCAGAGGAATGGTAGATAATATTGTTGATGCTGAGTATGGTGTGACAGAATAAAATGAGATAATGAGATAGTGTCTGCTAAGAATCCCGGTATCTTTGCGTAATGATTCCTTGACAACTTAATATACAGGTTTATATTTACGTTAACCGAACCCACCATGCCTTTGGCTTCTACGCACAACATGGTGGGACTTTTTTTGGACGATTTTTATGTGAAAAAGGATTGTGTAGAGCTTTTTCACACAATCCTATATTGTTGCTAAGTCAATCCTAAATTTGTAAGCTTTCTGCATATTTAAACTGTATAATATCTGTGGGAGCAGTATGAATATATGCCTGTTCTTTGTGCATGAAGTTTATTATGTCGTTTTTACTCATCTTTCCAAGTTTTTCTATAACAACATCCAAAATATTCATATCATCTTTTGTCAATGCTGTGAAACTCTGATTTCTGCTTAAAGAAAAGTGATATGAATTTGTTTCACCAATATCAACCTCTTCACAAGGAACATCCTTTAAATTAATAATTGAATTATGTCCCTCTGGTACTGCCCCCATCGGCAGAGCACGATAAACTAATCCGGTAATCGCAAAGCCTCTCGTTTTATAGGCCAATGCATCTGCATACCACATGAGTTTCATCAATTTAACTTTATAGAGGTTGGTTACTTTTTCAGAAGAAGCAAAATACCTTATTACATCAACGACCTTGTCAAGTGACAGCTCGGTGTTTCCATGAAACATCTGGTTTCCCTTGAACTTTGCATAACTAGCTTCAATGGCTCGCCTCAGATATATGTCATGATCCTCTGCATATAGTGATACTGCTGTTTCAAAGTATTTCTGATATGATTTTGCAGACAAATTAGCCCTAGAATCATTTAGTAAAGATAAAAACCACTCCGGATCATTATCAAGCTTTTTTAAAATTGTATCATGTGCCTTGTCTTGAACCTGATGGCTTTCATATCTAGTAATCGTCTTTGCGCCCCATCCTAAAAGAATACATAAATCATTCTGACTTATTCCATATTTTGCTCTAATAGCACTTATCTGAGAAGACGTTAAAAGACCTTCGCTCTTCCTATAGGCATCCTTCATCATTACATCATTGTCCTGTATTTGCTGCTCATCCATATACAATTCATCTGCCTTGTCACAAAACAAATAAGATGCCTCATAATTTACTTGAATCTTCTTAAAAGTAGCATGCTCCATAACAAGAACGGTTTTCACTTCATGTTCTTCCATGCAGCATGGGCATAGTTTCTTTTCACTTTTAATAACCTTCATGTCCATGAAAACACCTCCTATTTTTTTTATAAGGGAACATTTCTGGAATAAATGCTTTTTCTGCAAAATGAAATGACATTACAAAAGTTGTTGTATTTCCATACAT
>JBJESZ010000050.1:44941-46734 GCA_051883055.1 Emergencia sp. | reverse complement strand
AAAACAAAAGGCGTGAGTCATATGCTCATGCCTTTTTCTTTTGCTATCTGTATAAGATAGGAATATTTGGTTTTAGCTGCCAGCAGATTATACGCCGCATAATCCACTGCAGTATCATCTGTAAGCTCATTGAAAAGCCTGTTAGCCTCCTCAACCTCATTATGAGCACGCCGTATGGAAGCTATTATTCTTTCGTTTTCACTCTGGAGCTTCTGTCTCATAGTTTTACCTCCAAGTAAAGTATACATTCCACTTCTTACTTATATATTCTATTTTATTCAAAACCCACATATTCTATACAATGCCAGAAAAATACTCGGAGGTATATAACATGGGTACTGAAATGGGTGTATTCTTAACCTTTGGAGGAATGCTGATTCTCATATTCCTCTTCGGAAGGGCCTTGCTTGTGCCGCTTAAAATAATACTGAAGCTTATTCTCAGCAGCGTCATAGGCGCCATCCTGATTGTCGTAATAAACATAGCAGGTGCCAGCTTCGGAATTGCTGTACCTGTCAATGTAATAACCGCCGTAACTGTTGGAGTTCTCGGAATTCCGGGAGCTGTAATGCTGCTTGTTCTCGCTTTGTTATAGCTCTCTTCTTCCCTCCATCGCCTTCAGCAGAGTTATTTCATCTGCATACTCCAGATCTCCGCCAACAGGAATGCCGTTGGCGATTCTGCTGACTTTGATGCCTGACGGTTTAATCAGCCTTGCTATGTACATGGCCGTAGCCTCACCCTCAATATTCGGGTTGGTTGCCAGAATCAGTTCCTTAACATCACTGTTCTGAAGTCGGACAATCAGAGACTTCAGGTTGATATCCTCCGGGCCCACGCCATCCATAGGCGAAATGGCACCGTGAAGAACGTGATACAGTCCGTCAAACTCCCTTATTCTCTCCATAGCCATAACGTCTCTCGGACTTTCAACGACGCAGATCACATCCTGTCTGCGGCTCTTGTCAGAGCAGATGGCACACGGGTCCGTATCGGTAAGATTGCCGCATACAGAACAGTATTTCATCTGTGCCTTTGCATCTTCGATAGCATGAGCAAGGTTTCCTGCCTCTGCATCAGTCATGGACAGAATATGAAATGCCAGGCGCTGAGCTGTTTTCCCTCCAACACCCGGAAGCTTGGATAATTCATTTATCAGTTTAGCCAGTGGCTTTGGATACTGTCTCATTCCAACAATCCTGTTCTAAAGCTACACAAGTCCCGGAATGTTCAGCCCGCCTGTGATTTTGCTCATTTCTGAGTTGGACAGCTCATCAACCTGTCTCATCGCTTCGTTCACTGCCGCCATTACAAGGTCCTGAAGCATTTCAACATCATCCGGATCCACAACTTCCTTATCGATAGTCAGGTTAACGATTTCTCTTTTGCCGTTAACAGTTACGCTTACAGCACCGCCGCCTGCAGTAGTTGTGATTTCCTTCTCTTCGATTTCAGCCTGCATTGCCTCCATCTGGCGCTGCATTGCCTGCACCTGCTGAAGCTGCTTCTGCATGTTTGCTCCACCCATTCCGGGTGCCTTAGTCTTAGGTTTCTTACCAGCTCTCATTCCTCTTCCCATTGTTCGTCTCCTCCATGTTTCATTATTCTACCCTGACCGTCACGCCAAGGTTCAACTTTTCTTCTACTTCTTTCGCCAGGTTATCAAAACTTCCATCGTCTTCCGTCCCGGTCTGCGTCTGGCTTCTGCAGACCATTTTCAGGCGTTTGCCGACAATTTGCTCCATAATGTCACATATGTGCTGTCTGTTCGACTCGACATGTGATCTGATTAT
>JBJESZ010000050.1:0-44841 GCA_051883055.1 Emergencia sp. | reverse complement strand
GCTCCATAATGTCACATATGTGCTGTCTGTTCGACTCGACATGTGATCTGATTATGTCATTGCTGGCAATCACCTTGAATTCAGCATCGTTTATGCCTGCAAGCGAGGCTCCTGCCCTGATAAGGTTGAAGCTGCCCTTGATATGCTCACCCATCTCGAAAACTCTGGACCAGATTTCATCCAGATCGTACTGAGGTTCGGCCTGCTCCTTCTCAGCCGGGGCTGAAGCCTGTACCTCCGCCGTCTTTGCTGATGGTGCTGAGGCAGCATTAGCCGGTGACGGCCTGGCTGCGGCAACAGGTGCCTTTCTCTGTACAGAACCCTTGGCGTTCTGACTGCTTGCCACTGCAGGACCTGCAGCAGACAGTCCCTCGGCAATCATCACAATTGCCAGCTCAAGCAGTACTCTCGGCTGAGATGAATATCTGGCATCATTAATCGTCTTAGACAGTGTCAGAATGGCATCATTGATTTCATCAAGAGAAATCTGTGCACTCTGCTTTCTCAGCTTCTCTATGTTCTCAGAAGACATGTTCAGCATATCCTCAGCGTGTTTGATATACTTGGTAATCAGCAGACTTCTGTAGTGACTCATCCAGTCCTTCATCAGCTGTTTGACGTCCTTACCTTCAGACAAAGCTCTTTCTACAGCCAGCAGTGCGCCTGCCACATCGTGAAGTGAAACTCTCTCAGTGAGTTCTATAAAAAACTCCTCAGAGACCGTACCCAGAAATTCCAGTACAGTATCTCTGTCCAGCTCCTTATCGCCTCCGGCGAGACACTGATCCAATATGGACAGCCCGTCTCGGACAGAACCGTCCGCATTAGCCGCCAGCAGTCTTAAAGCACTGTCGGAGATGCTTATCCCCTTATCGCGGCAAATCGCCGCCATATGGTCAATCAGGACCTTTTCAGGAACCCTCTTGAAATCAAGCCTCATACATCTTGAAAGGATAGTCTGAGGCAGCTTCTGGGGATCCGTAGTAGCCAGAATAAACATAACATTCTCCGGCGGTTCCTCCAGTGTCTTTAGAAGCGCATTATAGGCTCCCGTCGACAGCATATGAACCTCGTCTATTATGTAAACCTTTTTCCTTCCCACAGCCGGCGGATATTTTACACTCTCGCGAAGCTCTCTGATGTTTTCCACACCGTTATTAGATGCCGCGTCAATTTCTATAACATCCATAAAGGTTCCTTCCTTAATTGCCATGCAGTTTGCACAGTGTCCGCATGGAACCTCATCTCCGTTCGCCTCCAGACAGTTGACAGCCTTTGCAAGAATGCGCGCAGTGGTTGTCTTACCCGTTCCTCTGGTTCCGCAGAACAGATAGGCGTGGCTTACAGTCCCGGTTTTTATTTGATTTTTCAGGATTCTCACTATATGGTCCTGACCGATGACCTCTGAGAAAACCTCAGGTCGCTGAGTTCTGTATAACGCTGTGTACATCTTTCCTCCGTATCAAAAAGCAAAATTGCCCTTGTATAGTTCCGCAGGCGTTGGAGAAGGCTTATCTGCGGCACATAAGAACCTCCGCTTATTGCTGCTTCCTTCCGGACCTGACAAGGTTCACGGTGTCTCATTGCGCAGGACCCAAACCATACCAGCGGAACTATATAAGGGCAATCTTAAATTGTCATCCTGTATATTATATTTGTTTTTGTGCTTAATGTCAATCTATTATCTTGTAGAGTTCATCAGCTTCAGGCGGTGCAATTGCCGCTTTCGTTCCGTCAGCCTTCACAAGATACAGACCATCCTCAGCCGGTTGCACCCTGCCTATGCAGGTGATTCTGACCCCTGCCTCCGTAACGGCCTCCATAATCTCATCCCTCTTTTCAGGATCAGCTATAATAAGCATGCAGCCGCTGGAAATCAGACGCATCCAGTCAGCGCCGAAATGTTCACATATCTTTACAGTAACCGGATCGACAGGAATGTCTTCCTCTATGATTTCTGCACCCAGTCCTGCAATATGGCACATTTCCCATGCTGCACCCAGGATTCCTCCTTCAGTCACATCATGCATGCCATGCGTGCCGATGCCTCCTGCGATAACTCCTTCCCTGATAACACTGACACGATCCAGCATTTCTCCCGCAGCGGCAAACTCCTCCTCACTCAGCACTCCGGAAAGCTTTTCTCTGCACTCAGATGCGGCTATTCCTGTACCCTCAAGTCCGGCAGTCTTTGTCATGAGAATGCAGTCTCCCGCCTTCATATCGGCTGCCTTCTGAGAAGCACCGCTCACGCCGCGGCCGATGGCTGTTGATACGATTACAGGCTGATTAACCGCCCTGGTTATCTCCGTATGGCCGCCTATTATTTCGACTCCGGCAAGCTTTGATGCCTCACCGGCCTGAGCCATGATTCCCTCAATGTCCGCCTCCGTTGTTCCCTCAGGAAGCATGACTGCAAGAGTGATTCCAAGAGGCTCTATGCCGTTGCTTGCTATATCGTTGCACGAGATGTGTATTGCAAGGCGTCCGACATCTGCTACGGAAGCCGTAATCGGATCAGTTGACACTACACACTCATAGGCGCCAAAATCCATTACAGCGCAATCCTCGCCTATTCCTGCACGGGTCAGAACCTCCGGTCTTCTGTACGTTATCTTATCAATTACAATTTTCTGCAGTAAATCGCTGTCAAGTTTTCCTACTTCAAGCATTTCTTCATCTTCTTCCTCGTGAATACCACGTTTATTCTATGCTGCCCCTCTGAAGCCAGCCTGCAACTGTCTCCTCATCGATGACAGGCACGCCAAGCTCCCTGGCCTTTTTGTTCTTGCCCGATGTCGATGTGACATCGTTATTTATCAGATATCCGGTTTTAGAGCTTACTGAGCCCGCAACCTTTCCTCCGGCTTTTTCAATCTCTGCCTTCAGAGCGTCTCTGTTGGCAAAGCTGTTCAGTGAGCCGGTAATTACAAAGGTGATTCCCTTAAGGAAGTCCGCACTCTCCTCTACGGTTTCATCCAGTGTCAAAACCTCCAGAAGGTCTGAAACCACCTGCTTTCGAGTCACATCGTCAAAAAACGATACGTATCCTTCGGCCATGATTTCACCTACTCCGTCAATTTCCAGCAGCTCTTCCCTGGTCAAAGCCTCCATAACGGCCCATTTCCTGTCGCATGCTTTAGAAATAATCTTCGCATTGGCCACACCGATTCCCGGTATACCCAGAGCATACAGCAGCCTTTCAGGAGTGGTGTGGCTCGCCTTTTCCAGTGACCTCTGCAGGTTGTCGAAGGACTTTACCCCGAAGCCCTCCATCTCTACAATATCTGCCCTGTGCTCTTCCAGTCTGAAAAGATCTGCAAATTCCTTAATGAAGCCCCTTGCAATAAACTTTTCAATTGTTGCCTCGGACAGTCCGTCAATATTCAGCGCGTCTCGAGAAACGAAAAGAGTAAAGCTCTTTATCTGCTTCGCCAGGCAGTTCTCGTTAGTGCAATACAGGGTCTCTACCCCTGTTTCATTTTTTACCGCTGTCTTTCCGCCGCATACAGGACAGACCTCCGGAATCAGGATATTATTGCTTCCGGTCAGATTTTCAGCTATCTGCGGTATAATCATGTTAGCCTTGTAAACCGTTATCCTGTCTCCTATTCCCAGTTTAAGGTCGCGCATAACGCTTATATTGTGAACCGACGCCCGGCTTACAGTAGTGCCCTCCAGCTCCACAGGGTCGAATATAGCCACAGGATTTATAAGGCCTGTTCTCGATGCGCTCCACTCGATTTCCTTAAGAGTAGTCTCCGCCTCCTGATCCATCCATTTAAATGCAATGGAATCTCTCGGGAATTTCGCTGTCGTTCCAAGACTCCTGCTGTAAGGGATATCGTCTAAGGTCAGCACCAGTCCGTCCGAAGGAAGATCATTATCTTCAATCTCGCTCTCAAACTGTCCGACTGCTTCGACAACGTTCGCCTTGTCCACCACCCGGTACTGAACCACATCAAAACCCTGACGGCCCAGCCACCTCAGCTGTTCTTCGCGGCTTTCCATGCCCGGACCGTTCTCACTCTCACCTGCATCAACCAGGCTGAATGCAAAGAAGTTCACCTTTCTTTCAGCCGTAATCCGGTTGTTCAGCTGTCTTACTGATCCGCTGCACAGGTTTCTCGGATTCTTGTATCTCGCATCCACATCATCTATGGACTCGTTTATCTTCTCAAAATCGCTGTATTTTATTACAGCCTCTCCTCTCAGAACCAGCCTGCCTTTGAAAGGAATCTCTACAGGGGTATTTTCAAATACTCTTGCATTGCCGGTAATTACTTCACCCACATCACCGTTACCCCTGGTCAGAGCTTTCACAAGCTTACCGTCCTCATAGGTGAGCACGATGGTCAGACCGTCCAGCTTCCATGACAGAAGACCCTTGTGGTCTCCCAGCCACTCAGCAAGCGCATCCCTGTCCTTTGTCTTATCAAGTGACAGCATTCTGCTTGGATGCCTCTCCTTCGGCAGCTCTGACAGAATCTCGTATCCTACATTCTGGGTAGGGCTGTTTGCAAGAATAATGCCTGTCTCCTCTTCTAGTGCAACCAGCTCATCATACAGCCTGTCATACTCCAGATTGGACATGATCTCCGTCGCATCCTGGTAATACGCTTTCGCCGCCCTGTTCAGAATATCTATTTTCTCTTTTATAAGGTTTTTCTTGTCTTCCATTTTTATAAACCCGTCTTTACATCTTTTTCAAACCGGCAAAGCCCTTTGCCAGCTTTTTCATCCCAACGCTTTCAAAGATAACGCTTACTGTGCTCTTATCCTGATCGATTACAGTTCCCTCGCCGAATTTCACATGCTTAACCCTGTCACCCGGTGTATAGTCCACGATGGCTCCGTCAGCAGCCTTTGCCTTAGTGGCAGACCTGGCATATTTCAGAGCGTCGTAAGGCTTTGGACTTTCAGCCATGGCATATCCGTCAAAGGATCCGGTGAATACACCTAAATCCGTATCTCTGCTGCTTCTTCTCTCATATATAGAATCTCCCTCAACCAGCTTTTTATCCAGTTCTCTCAGGAACTGAGACTCTCTGGTATAGTCTGTTCTTCCGTAAAGTGTTCTCATGGCCGCGCTTGAAAGAATCAGCCTCTCCTTTGCTCTCGTCATTCCTACATAGCAGAGGCGTCTCTCCTCTTCCATTCCGCTTTCGCTGTCGAATGATCTGCTTCCCGGAAACAGTCCGTCCTCAAGTCCGGGCATAAACACAACAGGAAACTCCAGTCCCTTTGCACTGTGCATGGTCATAAGCACTACTGCATCCTGGTTTTCATCGTGATTATCAACCTCAGCCATCAGAGTAAGCTTTTCCATGAACTCGTCTATGGACGGCAGAGTACCTTCATTTTCACAGTCCTTTTCATAATCGTATATAACCGATTTGAATTCCATCAGGTTTTCTATGCGGCCTTCTGCCTCGACAGTGTTCTCATCCTCAAGAGCCTTCATGTAGCCGGTCTCCACCAGCAGCATATCGTAAATGTCTGAAACCATAAGGTTTTCTCTCTCGTTCTGACATTTTACGATGCAGTCCACCATGGCTTTCACACCGCTGTAAGCTTTGTTCGGCAGAGAGGAAAGAATCATTTCGTCGCAAAGCCCCTGGAAGATGCTCTTACCCTGCAGTCGTGCGAAAGCCTCAATCTTCTCCACAGACTTGGGGCCCATGCCTCTCTTCGGCTCATTGATGACCCTCTTCAGTGACAGGTCATCCCTTGGATTTACAACCAGACGCATATATGCCATTACATCCTTGATTTCCTTGCGGTCATAGTAGCGCAGACCGGAAAGCACTCTGTACGGAATATCTCTTTGTGTCAAAGCCGCCTCAAAGTGTCTGGACTGGGCATTGGTTCTGTACAGAATGGCAAAATCGCTGTATTTCAGCTCCGAATTCTTCATCAGGTCAATCTGCCATGCAACCTGATAAGCCTCGTCCTTTTCCGTTTCAGCTCTGAAATATTTTATCTTCTCCCCGTCCTCCTGCTCTGTCCACAGCTTCTTGGCCTTTCGTCCTCTGTTGTTGGAAATTACAGAGTGTGCTGCGGCAAGAATATTTCCTGTAGATCTGTAATTCTGCTCCAGCTTGATGACCTTAGCCTCAGGGAAGTCCTTTTCAAAGTCCAGAATATTTCTTATGTCGGCTCCCCGCCACTGGTATATGCACTGGTCGTCATCGCCCACAACGCACAGATTGTGGTGTGAGTCAGCCAGCATTTTTATTATCTTGTACTGTATGTGGTTGGTGTCCTGATACTCGTCCACCATAATATATCTGAACCTGTTCTGATACTTCATCAGAATTTCTTCATCTGCCTTGAAAAGCTTCAGAGTGTTCAGCAGCAGGTCGTCGAAGTCCATCGCGTTGTTCTGCTTCAGCTGAGTCTCATAGGCCCGGAAAACATTATAAATGGTCTTATTTTTGAAATTATCGTCCTCGACCCTTCTGAAGCCCTCTGCATCCAGGCCTCTTTCCTTGCTGCTGCTTATAATGCTCAGAAGGTACTGTGGACTGAACTCCCTGTCGTTTATGTTTAATTCCTTGAGAATGTTTTTTATCAGAGTCTTCTGGTCTGTGCCGTCATAGATTACAAAATTGCTGTCATAGCCGATACGGTCATAATGGTATCTCAGTATACGCAAACACATGGAATGGAAGGTCATAATCCACATGTCGCTGCAGTTTCCGACAAGTGCCTCCACGCGGCTGCGCATTTCCCCGGCCGCCTTGTTTGTAAAGGTCACGGCAAGTATGTTCCAGGGAGCTACTCCCCGCTCAATCATATAGGCTATTCTCTCTGTCATGGTGCTGGTCTTTCCCGAGCCTGCACCGGCAAGAATGAGGAGCGGTCCTTCAAGGCACATTGCCGCCTCTCTCTGTTTATCGTTTAATCTGTCCAAACTCATCTGTCAACTCTCTCCTTCAGCCAGGCGATGCTGTCCTCGCACTCATGGCTTTCTACAGTAAAGGTCACATCGGTACTGCAGTATTTTTCTGCACACCTCAGAATGCGCTCCATGTCTAAATTTCCGTCTAACAGTTCTCGGTGCTGGTCGTCTGTTCCGTCATTGTTATGAAGGTGAAAATGGCCGATTCGGTCACCCAGAATCTCAATCCAGCTGTACACATCATATTCCGGCTTTGTCACGGCGTTGGCATGACCAACGTCCAGACATACCCTGATTCTCGGATCGTCAAGGGCATCTATCAGATTCTTCACCATAATGGGCTCATCGTCAAAGACGTTCTCAATATAGATGTGAAAATCACCCTTGTCCTTCATGTACTCCCTCCAGAACTCAACAGAACGCTCGTGGTGCCACTCCTTAAAGTACATAAGCGGTTCATATCCCGTGTGAACCACCATTCTGTCCACACCCATGGCCTGACATGCCTCATAGGCTTCATTGAGTCTGTCCATTCCCAGCTTCACGAATCTGCGATCGATGCCTGCAGGAATGATTTCAGTGAATGGTCCGTGCATTATAACATCTGCGGCCCCTGAGCCGGCGACCTCCCGCCTCATTCGTTCTACAGTGGCATCAAAACTTTCAGGGTTCAGAGACTCTGAAATACATATGTCATTCAGTTCTATATTTACGCCATGCTTTTTCGCTTCTTCTATGGCATTATTCGTAAAAGTGGCGATGTATACTCTGCTCATAATTTACCTCGCATTTACGTGTTATTCTATCCTATTTATGTTCATGCTTCTGCTTCATGTTTATGCTTCATATTTCTATCAAATGTGGGAGATTTCTCGTTTTTTCAATCAAAAAGTACCACAGGCTTCGGATACGTAATCATATGTAACACGTTTTGTTTCATAGCACAGGCCGGAAAAGTCAGAATATGGAATCAAATACACGATACTAAAGCATAATAATTGTAATTGCCGGTTACAGCCTTGCAGTTTCCGGTCATTTTACGGTCACTTTACCGTCCATTTCCGCTTGTTACCGCTCTAGCCGGTGCCTCTGTGGTACTTCTCAGTTCAAAAAATTCGTTTTCTGCCTATTCTGATAGAATCCACTCTTATAATAAAAAGGAGGCAGGGTGACTAGGCCTGCCTCTAAAAAGAATGAAAAGCTTGGTCATCCGTTCCCGTTCCTATGTTCAAAAAAAGGACTGTGGATAACCCCACAGCCCGTATTTGCTGTTCTTATTCTCCACCTCCGGTTCCTCGCCGGCGTGTAAGCATTCTATGCAGGTCTCCTGGCTCAGACATCATCGCACACTCTCCCTTCCCGAGTTGCCTCAGTGGATATGAAAATGCGCTCCTTCCTTACAGTGGCGGGACCGCGCAGGACTCACACCTGCTTCCCTCTTAGCCATCCGGGCGACTATCGGTAGGTAACACGTTATCATCGATCCGGACGGAACATAGAACAGTATTTCATTACACCATCATTATACCCAAATTTCTTCTCTTAATCAACCCCAATATTAATGATTTATCGATATGTTCCACACTTGATTTTCATTCTCTTTTTTCCCTTACTATATGGAAATTAGTTTTCTCAAATAGAGTATGTTGTTATGTAAATCCATAGTTGATATAATTTGTGTATGGGTGCTGCCTAAAGCGGTAGGCGGTTAGTCCTTCAACGGAGGGACTGTGACCCTCCGATTACATAGAGATCCTCAGATTCATCTGTTGGAAATCTCTCGAAAGGAGGGCTAAGCCATATGGGTATTATTGAATTCATCGCAGTTGCGAGCTTCGGCTTAACCTGCTTTGGAATAGGATATTCTATAGGTAAAGATACTAACAAGACACAAAAATAGCCGCCCACGTCTGACAAACTTAAAGCGGCATTTTTGTCAATTTAATTTATCGGATTAACCGTCTATCGGCAGCACCCTTTGTACATTTATACTACCACCTGAAATAAATTATGTCAAAGACTTTCGCATGCAGTTTATCATCGTATGTACGAATGCTTTTCAAGGCTATGCCGACCCCACACCATCAATAATATATTTCGGTTAATTGCTGCTAAAACATCTTGCAGGATTTATTTCGACCAGTAATGGCGGTCGTTGTTTATCATGTAAAGCAGCGCGTTCACGATGCATGCCGCGATGTTGCTGCCGCCCTTTCGTCCCTTTGCAACGATGTAAGGAACGTCTGTGCTCATAATCAGCTCCTTGGACTGTACCACGTTAACAAAACCCACAGGTACTCCGATTATTCCGATAGGATTGATCTTTCCCTCCTGTATAAGGTCATACAGGGTTACAAGAGCTGTAGGCGCATTTCCGATAGCGAAGATGAACTGTTCGTCCATCGCTGCAGCCTTCTTCATGCTCTCTGATGCACGAGTTGCCCCGGAAAGCTTTGCCGCAGCCGCCACATCCTCATCGGACATGAAACAGTGAACCTGTCCGCCGTACTTTCCAAGGGAAACCTTGTTAATGCCCGCCTTGGCCATATTGGTGTCGGTTATTACAGATGCACCGTTTTTTATAGCCTCTGTCAGTTTTGATACTACGTCCTCGGAGAAGCACAGGTTGTCGGCATAGTCGAAATCTGCACTTGTATGTATGCACCTCTTTACGATCAGCTCAGTGTTGTCGGCAAAAGTGCGGTCACCCAGCTCCTCGGTTATAATCTCGAAGCTTCTGGTTTCTATATCTCTTGGTTCAACCTTTTCTATTAAATTTCTCATTTTACAGCCCCTCCTCCAGAATCTTGTATATCTGTTCCATATCCAGGTTGGCTCTGATGGAATCAGCCAGGATATCATACTGTCTTTCCTTGTATTCCTTGTAGCTTACTGTTGCCACATCCTCCATTTCAACGCCCTTGGCCTCAGCCAGCGCCTTTACAACTACAGCTCCGATTCCGTCTCCGTCAAATACTCCGTGAACATAGGAGCCGAAAATTCTGTCACAGAAAGCCCCGTCCTCCTTTGTCTCTCCGGAAACGCTGTCTGTTATGGTCATAAGAGGTTTTGCGCCCTCCTTCAACGTTGACTGTCCCATGTGAATCTCGTATCCCTCAGCCATGATGTCTCCATCGCACAGAACTCCGAAAATGCTGCCCTCGCAGTGGAATGTGCCACTGACTCTGGTTCTTGTCTTTTCTTCCAGAAAAACAGTATCCACCGGCAGCAGTCCCATTCCGCGTACCTCTCCTGAGGTCTCCACACCTGACGGATCTGCCAGAGTTTCTCCAAGAATCTGGAAGCCTCCGCATATGCCGAAAATTACCTTCCCTGCACCTGCCTGCTTCAGAACCGCAGCCTCCAGGCCGTTCTGTCTCATCCACAGCAGGTCGGAAATAGTGTTCTTGGAGCCCGGAACCACTATCATATCAGGGTTTCCCAGTTCTGCAGCTGTCTTCACATATCTTACGGAAACTCCCGGAATCATCTCCAGAGAGTTAAGATCCGTAAAGTTGGATATACGCGGCAGACGAATTACTGCAATATCTATAAGGTCAACCTGAGCCGAGCCTACAAGTCTTTCACTCAGGCTGTCTTCGTCTTCAACATCTATGTACACATACGGCAGGGTACCCACCACAGGAATGCCGGACTTCTCCTCCAGAATTTCAACCCCCGGATCCAGAATGGTTTTGTCCCCTCTGAACTTGTTGATCACAAGCCCCTTCACCATGCTGCGCTCATCGTCCTCAAGCAGATCCACCGTTCCGATAAGCTGAGCAAAAACGCCGCCTCTGTCGATGTCGCCCACAAGAATTACAGGAGCCTTGGCCATCTTCGCCATTCCCATATTAACAATGTCTTCATCCTTCAGATTAACCTCGGCCGGGCTTCCCGCACCTTCAATGACAATGATGTCGTTCTCCTCAGCCAGAGTGTTAAACGCCTCCATGATATCAGGCACCAGGTTGTGCTTGTATGCGAAATAGTCCACCGCGCTCATTGTGCCGCGGATTTCACCGTTTACAATCACCTGACTTCCTACATCGTTAGTGGGTTTCAGAAGGATGGGGTTCATTCTCACGTCCGGTTCGATTCCCGCCGCTTCAGCCTGCATAACCTGGGCACGGCCCATTTCCAGACCGTCTGAAGTAATAAATGAATTCAGCGCCATATTCTGTGACTTGAAAGGCGCCACTTTATATCCGTCCTGCATGAACACTCTGCACAGACCTGCAGTCACCAGACTCTTTCCCACGTTTGACATGGTTCCCTGAACCATAAGTACCTTTGCCATTTGTTCTATCCTCTTATTTCATTAAATTATTTCATCAAATACTTTAATTAACCGGTCATTATCTTCCTGCAGCCTTACAGCTATACGATAATAACCCTTCTCCAGTCCCACATAGTTGCTGCAGTCTCTTATGAGAATTCCCCTCTCCAAGGCCTTATCATATAAATCCTCGTCGCCTTTGAAGAAGATGTAGTTTGCCTTGGAGCCGTACACTGTAAGGCCCAGGGTCTCCAGAACCCCAATAAGCCTTATTCTCTCCGCCTCTATGGCCGCCAGACTCTCTTCCACATACTGCTTTTCCTTAAGCGCCGCAACGCCTGCAGCCTGCGCCAGATTGGACAGGTTCCACGGCTGTCTCACTCTGTCCAGGACTTCCATTATTTCAGGGTTTGCACATAAGCAGTAACCCAGTCTCACACCCGCCATGGCATACAGCTTGGTAAAGGCCTTCAGGATTATCACGTTGTCGTACTCTTCCAGCTTATCCATCACAGAGTACTTTTCCCTGCCGTCGATGAAGTCCATGAAGCATTCATCTACCACCAGTACAACGTCCTTCTCCCTGCACTTTTCCGCCGCCCTCTCTATCAAAGCCCTCTCAGTGAGAACTCCTGTCGGGTTGTTTGGATTGCAGAGAAACATAATATCTAAATCCTCGTCGATGGCATCCAGAATATCTTCGCCGATCACAAACCCCTTTTCCTCATAAAGCCTGTAGTACTCTATCTCACAGTCAGCCGCTTCCAGAGCCTCCCCGTATTCTGCAAAGGTAGGAGCTGTCAGCAGTGCCCTGCGCGGTTTAAGTGCAAAGACGATGTCCAGAATAACCTCCGCCGCACCGTTCCCGAAGAAAATTCTGTTCTCCGGTATGTTGAGATGGTTCGCCAGCGCCTCTCTCAGCTCAGATGCGTTTACATCGGGATAATGATTTATCTCCGATGCCGCCCGGCAGATTGCCTGTACAACTCCCTCCGGAGCCCCGAAAGGATTGCAGTTTGACGAATAATCTGTCACGTTTTTATGACGGTAGATATCACCGCCGTGGATGTTTTTTCCCATATATTTTCCTCAAGTTAAAATCAGATCAGCATTATCAGACTGACAGCCGCCGTATGCAGCAGGGCAAACAGTATGATGGCAAGTCCGCCCCCATAGTACATCAGCCTGTTTACTCTTGGTATATCCGAAATGCTCACTTCCCTTACAGGGTCACCGATGGTAGGCTTCTCGTAGAGCTTTCCAAAATAGTAGGCGTTTCCTGCAAGCTGTATTTCCAGAGCTCCTGCCGCCGCAGATTCTGTCTGTGCGGAATTAGGGCTGGCGTGGTTGAAGCGGTCTCTGCGGAAGATTCTCCATGCGTTTTGCATGTTTTCACCGCAGAGCCCTGCGGCCAGAACCAGAAAAATTCCTGCCAGTCTGGACGGAATGTAGTTTGCCACATCGTCCAGCTTTGCCGCATAACGGCCAAAGTTTATGTATCTGTCATTCTTATATCCCACCATGGAGTCCATGGTGTTTATTCCCTTGTATATAAGCATAAAAACCGGTCCGCCGATTATCATATAAAACATCGGTGCAAATACCCCGTCAGAGAAGTTCTCCGCTACAGTCTCCACTGCCGCCTTGGTTACTCCCTTTTCATCAAGATTCTGAGTATCACGTCCCACTATCATTGATACGGCATAACGACCGTCCTCAATAGTGCCGTTCTTCAGTGCATCATAGACCTTCATGCTCTCGTCCTTAAGAGCTTTCACTGCGATAAACTGGTAGCATATTATGGACATCACACCTACTCCCAGTACGATGTGCACTCTGAAACAGAACTGCAGAATAACCCAGGGCACCAGTCCGCTTCCTATACAGATCAGGATCGCCATAACCAGCCCTGCGGCTCTCTCTCCGCCGGCACTCTCAGGGAAAATACTTCTCAGCAGCTTCTCCAGAATCTCAATTGCCTTTCCGATAATCCTCACAGGGTGATACAGCCACCTGGGATCCCCTATTATGAGATCCAGCACATATCCGATTACCAGCGCTATGGCTGAATATTTTAACATTAGTTTCTTATCTCCAAATCAGTTATTTTCCATATTTCTCGCATTTTCTCAGAAATGCTGCCGCAACCTGAGGGTTGCCGTAATAATAGAGGTGAGGGAATCCGGCCAGCATGGTTTCCGTCTGATGCATACACTTCCAGCTTCTGCTTCCCACCGGCTTTCTCGCAGTCAGAGTATCACCGTTGCTTGTGGAATCAAAGTAGTGAAATTCGTGAGCGGGAACAGGCATAAGTCCTCCTTCACCCACGGCATCTTCAGCCAGGAAGTCCCCCTCATTTTCTCCGAGAGTAACATATCCGAAACGATTCAGCTTCGGAGTTCTGAATGCTTTCCCCTCGATTACTCCAACACCCTCGTGTGCGTTTCCTTCGTTGTCCTCCATGCTCTCATGCAGATACATGAAACCTCCGCATTCAGCCAGCACGGGCATTCCGCCCTCTATCGCCTCTCTGATGCTGCTTCGCATAGAGACATTCTTTTCTATTTCATCAGCATAAAGCTCCGGGTATCCGCCGTAGAGAATGATACCGGAAACCCCCTCCGGCAGTTCTGCATCCCTGACAGGTGAAAACTCTACGATTTCCGCTCCCATCTTCTGCAGCAGCCTCAGATTGTCCTCATACATAAAGCAGAAAGCCTCGTCTCTGGCAAGGGCAATCCGCACCGGCTCCGCCGTATGGAAGTCAAAAGCCCCTCCGCGCGGCTCCCCGGCATCAATGTCATCTGCGCTCTCCGCCAGCTCTATCAAAGCCTCCAGATCCACAGTCTCCTCAATTATCTTAGAAAGAGCCTGCAGCTTCTCCTTAATATCCTCAATCTCGTCGGGCATTACCAGACCCAGATGTCTGCTCTCAAGCAGGCAGTCCGTAACCTTAGGCAGATAGCCTATAACCTTTACACCGCATACCTCTTCAATGTGTCCTTTGAGCGTCTTATAAAGCATAGGGCTTATCTGGTTCAGGATTACCCCTTTAATATTGCTGTCTTCCCTGTACTCCTTAAAGCCTTTGATAAAAGCAGCTGCTGAGCCGCTCATTCCCCTGGCGTTTACAATCAGCACTACAGGAGTATCTGTCGTCCGTGCCACATCGTAGGCACTGGCTCTCTGACTGATACCTCCCATACCGTCATAGTAGCCCATTACACCTTCGACTACCGCAATGTCACAGTCCCTGCTGTTGTCGGCAAGTATATATCTGAGTATGTCACCGTCTGCAAAAAATGTATCCAGGTTTCTGGATTTTGCACCTATAACCTTGCTGTGAAACATGGGGTCTATGTAATCCGGGCCGCACTTGAAGGAGCATGGCTTCAGCCCTCTGTTTATCAAAGCCTGCAGAATGCCGCATGTTATTAATGTTTTTCCGCTTCCGCTGGCACCTGCCGCCAGCAAAATCCTGGGAACTTTCATCTGTTATTCTAATCCTTTTCCTGTAAAAGCTATTACGTATATCGGGTTCTCGCCCTTCATCATGGTGTACGGTCCAACCTTGTGCCCCTCTGCCGACGTAATCTGGCTTATCTCCACACTTCCCTCTAAAGCAAACTCCCTGCTGCAGTCAAGAGCCTGAGCCATGGATTCAAGGGCGATACAGTTGATTACAAATCTTGCGGAAGGGTTTTTGCGGCATACCGATGCCACAATTTCTCTCATATTTCCCGATGAGCCGCCGATAAAAACATGAGTCGGGGCAGGCAGCTCCTCCATTGCCTCAGGTGCCAGTCCGGAAACAATGGTAAAGTTGTCGCACATAAACTTCTTCCTGTTTTCCTCAGCCAGTTCAACAGCTTCTTCCTTCTTTTCTATTCCATAAACGTGGCCTTTTGATGCAATTATTGCCATCTCTATGGACACAGACCCTGTTCCTGAGCCTACATCGTAGCATACAGAATCCTCTTCCAGATTCAGTCTGGCAATTGAAGCATTTCTCACATCGAACTTGGTCATAGGAACCTTCGCCCTGATAAACTCCTCATCCCTTCTTCTGGCCAGTTTATTAATTCTTGTATTCCTGAAATCCTCATTTACCGCACATATAACACAGAGAGGATCGTTATCATAGTTCTCAAAGTCGGCAGCATAGCCTGACTGAATTTTTTCGTCTGCATAAGACAGCCTTTCGCCTGCGTAAAGCTTTACATTATCCAGTCCGTAGTAGGTCAGCTTCCGCGCAAGCTTTGCCACATCGTCACGTTTGCCCAGGATTGAGAAAACCTTTTCGTTATCCCTTATAAGTGGAATAAGGGATGCTTCTCTGCCATGGTTGCTTACGATTACAGCGTCATCCCAGCTTTCCCCGATTCTGCTCATGAAATATGAAACAGATGAGACCCCGGCAATCTGTCTGACCTGACAGCCCGCAGACTCGAGCGCCTTTGTCAGCTTTCTCGCGCCGCTGTAAAACCCCGTATCCCCGGAAAGAAGCACTGTGATTCTCTCATACTCCGGATGTTCTTCTATATATTCAGCAATTTTTCTGCTGTCGTATTCAATTAAAATTTCTTTGTCTGAACTGCTGCAGGCTTCAACCATGCGTCTCGCTCCGACAATCAGCTCAGCCTCTTCCACCGCCTTGGCAGCCTCTTCCGTCATGCTGTCACGGCTTCCCATTCCTATACCTGCAAGTACCACGGTTCTGTGGGTTTTGATAGAAAACCTGCGACAAAGCTCACCCTTGCACTGATAGAAGCCCATGCCTTCCTCAGTCTCCGGTCTGCCCACGATAACGCAGACACAGCCTGCCTCTCTTGCCGCCTCGATTTTTTCCTCATAGCCTCCTGCCCTGCCGGTAACCTTCGTCACCAGGTATCCGGCCTTTTTAGCTTTCAGCATGGCAACGTTAAGTTCCCTGGAGAAAGGTCCCTGCATGCATATCAGATTCTCTCCCTGAAAACCCAGTTCCGCGCACTCAGCCGCAACCCCCGGTGTGGAAAGAACCCGGGCAACCACTCTCTCCCTGTATCCCGGGATAGCAGTATACTTGTGCAGTTCCTTGCTTCCCGTAGCCGCAAAGATTACGCCCTCTGTTCCCGCAAGGTATTCAGCCGCCTCGTCCACGCTGTCAACGAAAACAGCATCTGCAGCCTCAGAGCCTTCACCGGTCACATCGCGCAGAAGTCTCATGTACTCCGTGTTTGTGGCCTGACAGGCGCTTTGGATGTTGGCTGTAACCTCTTTTGCATAAGGGTGGGTTGCGTCCACCACTATCTCAGGTTTTTCCGCCTCTATCAAAGCCTCCATAGCCGCACGGTCCAGTCTCTCATGAGATACTCTCATGTATGGGCTGTCCTTCATTCTGGTCGCGCCGTATTCTGTCGCAACGCATACCAGGGTTTCCACCTGATGCTCTGCCAGGAATTCGGCCATATCCTTACCTTCAGTTGTTCCTCCAAAGAGTATTACCTTACACATTTTTATAGCCTCGTGGTGTTACCATCTTTCCGTTCATGTTCATAGTTGATCTGTTTCCGATAAATACTGTGGTAAACATATCAACCTGAGTATCTCTAAGCTGTGCCAGTGTCATGGTTTCGCAGCTCTGTCCCTCTCTTCCGATCATCTTTACGATTCCGCATACTGTTTCAGGCTCTTTTCCGTAATCCATAAGAATGTCACATGCCTTCTGCAGATAGTCGTGTCTCTTGATGCTGGACGGATTGTACAGACTTACTACGAAGTCTCCCGCAGCTGCAGCCTTCAGCCTTGCCTCTATAAGCTCCCATGGTGTGAGCAGATCGCTCAGGCTGATAAGGCAGAAATCGTGAATCAGCGGTGCTCCAAGAACTGCAGCTCCGCTGACTGCAGCAGTTACGCCCGGAATGATTTCAATTTCCGTTTCAGGATAATCGGCACCCACCTGGTAGATAAGGCTTGCCATCCCGTACACACCTGCGTCTCCTGAGCAGATCATGGCAACAGTCTGATCCTTATTTGCCTCTTCAAATGCCATAACGCATCTCTCAACTTCTTTTCTCATAGGTGTGCTGAGGAATTTTTTATCTGCAAAGTGGTCCTTAACCAGGTCGATATATACGTCGTATCCCACGATGCAGTCACACCTCTTCAATGTTTCAGCCGCTTCGATAGTCATCTTCTCATAAGCACCCGGACCGATTCCGACTACGTAAATCTTATTCATATTTCAGTTCCTCTTCCTTTATTACTATTGCTATTGTAACACCGTCTCTGGCGAATTTTTTCAGCGTGAAGTAGGGCTCCGGCTGGCCGGCTTCCACCGCACCGCTTCTCAGTGCTGCCGCCATGGCACTCCTCTCGCATACACTCCCTACTCCGACGGTTTCCCTGACAAAGTCCGATTCTGTAAAGTCTCCCGGTACCTTTTCCAGTTCCTCCGGTGTGAAGAAACTGATATCAAAACCTCTGGTTCTGCAGAAGTCCTTCAGTCCCTTTTCATCTGCCTTTAGAGTAACAGACGCACAGATTCGAATACTTCTTGGATCAAGTCGGCCTGTATTGCAGACCTTCAGAGCCTCCTCAAACACATCGTTAATTGTCGATTCGTCAGTATTTCTGCGGCATCCGATGCCCACATATGCCCATTTCGGTATGAGCCAGAGGTATTCTCTTCCATCCTCCCCCGGTTCCTCGCAGAAGGGTGAAATCCACAGGTCCATCTCATCCTCACGGTTCTGAATCTGGAGAGACGCATATTTTTTCGCCTGTGTGAAATCGGAAATTACAAGTCCATTCTTCTTTGCAAATACGTCAGGGGCGTACTTTCCGTGTATGTCCGTGGCTGTGGTTATTACAGCGCGTCCTCCTGCTATGCGTGCAACATCTGCCGCCAGCTCGTTGGCACCGCCCAGATGTCCTGACAGCAGTGCGATTGCATTCAGTCCAAGCTCGTCCACAGCTATCACCGCAGGATCTGTTTTCTTGCTTCTGACAAAAGGCGCAATTGCTCTGACTGCAATTCCGCAGGAGCAGACGAAAATTAAGGCATCTGAATCCTGAAACCTGGCCTCCGCCCACTGGTTCAGACTTTCCTTTATGGAATTGTCGGCGTGGATGCTCTTAACATATACATCCACCTCATTAGGTCCTGACAGACCGTTCCCCAGCTTTTCCGCCAGGCTTAGACCTGTCAGGCTGAAAGCAATTACTGATATTCTCATCTCTTTACCTGATTTTCTTATTTAGTGGCTTCTCTGAATTCTGTCGTAAATCCCGGGTCGTAAAGCTTGGATCTGTCATAATTCTGACATCCCACAACGTCTCCGATAATCATGAGAGCTGTCTTTGTAATATTGTTTTCCTTTGCAGTCTGTGCAAGTGTTCCGACCGTACAGACAAATGCCTTTTCGTCTTCCCATGTAGCCTTATAGACGATTGCTGCAGGAGTATCTGCACTGTATCCGCCTTCTATAAGTCTCTGGCTCAGCTCCTCCAGAAGTCCCGTGCTCAGGAACACTACCATTGTTGCCTGGTGTGCAGCGAAGGATTCGATGCTTTCCTTTTCCGGTACCGGAGTTCGTCCTGCCATTCTCGTAATTATAACGCTCTGTGAAACGTTCGGCAGAGTGTATTCCAGATTCAGCGCTGATGCGGCTCCGCAGAAGGAGCTTACTCCCGGTGTGTAATCGTACTCGATTCCCTCTTCATCGAGAACATCCATCTGCTCTCTGATTGCACCGTAAAGGCAAGGGTCACCGGTATGAAGTCTTACGATTTTCAGTCCGTTCTTGTAACCCTCTGTCATTACCTCAAGAACCTCCTCCAGGGTCATCTTTGCACTGTTATATATCTCACAGTCCTTCTTCGCGTAATCCAGAAGCTGCGGATTAACCAGGGAACCTGCATAGATAATAATATCTGCCTCTTCCAGATACTGCTTGCCTCTTATAGTGATTAAATCTGCCGCACCGCTTCCGGCACCTACGAAATGAATCTTGTTCATGTCTGAAACCTCTTATTCTTTCTACTACATTTTTTCTTTAACTATCAGCAATGAGAAATATGACGCATCGCTTGGAATATCCGCTGCATCCAGATGAATCTTCTCATTTTCCATTCCACAGTTTTCAACCATGACAGCCTCCTGTCCACTGGCTATGATGCTTTCTCTTATGGAAGCCATCTTCTTTCCGCCCTTCATCAGCACCTTGGTTCCGGGAAGCTTCAGAATATCCTCCATAGTATCTGCCTTGTAGGTAGCAGGAATTATATGCAGCGGCTCATCTCTTTCCACCAGGCTCATATTCAGCCGCGCTGCGGCTGCGCAGAAGGATGTTATTCCGCTTGTGATTTCCGCCTCGTATCCGTCAGCCAGAACTCTCTTGTGCACATACAGGTAGGTCGAATATACGCACACGTCTCCAAGTGTCAGGAAGGCCACATTCTTTCCTTCGTCCAGCAGCCTCTCTATAATCTCTGCTGCAGTGTCGTGTGCCCTGTTCAGCTCCGTCTCATTCTTAACCATTGGCATATCCAGGCCGATAATCTCTTTCTCTCCCAGCTCCGGATACGCTCCCTCGACTATCCTGTAGGCCACCGTATCTCTCGGATTCTCTCCGGGAACAGCTATCACATGACTTTCCTTTATATATCTTAACGCTTTCAGAGTCAGCAGCTCGGGATCTCCCGGTCCGACTCCTACGCCGTACAGTTTTCCTCTACTCATTTTCTTTTCTTATCCTTTCAACGGCATCTCTGAAGCCTGCAGTCTCTCCAAGATATCCCCTTGAATTTGAGAATATCATAGCCTCTGTCTTAAGCCTTCCGTAGCTTCTGTGGTTCAGATAAAAGCCGATTTTTTCGCAGATTATTTTCATGGTCTCTTCCAGGCAGCCTTCCTTCTCCAGAATGTCCAGTGCCTCGTCGGTGGTCAGGGTGTCCAGTATTTTCAGGACTCCCGCTCTATCCAGGCCTGCCCGGAGGGCTGCTGCCGCCATTATTTCCACTCTGCTGTCAGCGTTTCTTGAGTGGGTGTTCATGATGCCGCCCGCAACCTTGACAAACTTTCCTATATGGGCGATAAAAACAAGTTCCTCGGCTCCGTAGTTTAATGCCGCATCGATAACCTCACCCACGTAATTGCTGCACTTGACCGATTCCTTAAGAGGGAAGTTCTCCAGCCCCTCCAGATAGTCTCTGCCGTAGTTTCCCAGGGTCACCACGATGTGCTTTCTTCCTCCTGCAATCTGCTGTGCAAGTTCCACCTGCAGGCTCTTAATAAGAGCCGTTTCACTCATCGGCTCCACTATTCCTGAGGTTCCCAGAATCGAGATTCCGCCTTCGATACCAAGTCTCGGGTTAAAGGTCTGTTCTGCGGTCTTTTCGCCTCCGGGAACACTTATCACCGCTTTCAGTCCTCCTTCGTATTCGGCTCTTGCAGCCTCTTCACGAAGGGCTTCATCTATCATTTTTCTCGGTACAGAATTTATGGCGGCCTCACCTACAGGCTGCTCCAGGCCTGCCTTTGTAATCCGGCCGACGCCTTCTCCACCCTCGATGGTAAATCCACTCTCCTGTTTTTCAACAGAAGCATAGATAATCAGTCCATGAGTCACGTCGGGATCGTCTCCTGCATCCTTCATAATTCCACAGCTCACCTTTTCCGGACTGACTGCCGGGGTTTTCTCAACATTCAGCACCTCCAGAGTAAGGTCTATTCCCTTAGGGGTGTGAAGCATAACTGATTCCACTGTCGATTCTGATGCACCGCCCAGTAGCATTCTTGCTGAAGCCTTTGCGGCGGCTGCCGCACAGCTTCCCGTGGTATATCCGAACTGCATCTTCTTATTGTCCTTGATGATGTAGTACTCCTCTATACCTGTCTTAAATTTTCTTTTTTCCTTATTCTTATCTGTCATTACTTTCTAACTTACCAAGCCTTCTGGCTTCTTCAACCAGTGTCAGAAGCTCTTTATTATATGTACCGATATCTGCACCTGCATAGATAACTCTTTCACACTTCTCCACAGCGTCCATGGCTTTCTTCATAGCTTCTTCGCCTATCTCACAGAAAGGCTTTTCCTCGATAATCTCAGAGGCGAGAAGTCTTGCCAGTCTGTAATCCGTATCTCCCGGATAGAGAATTCCGGCGATGAAAGGAATATCCTCCTTCTGCAGCCTTCTGTATACAGGAATTCCCCTGCCGCTTGAGGAAATTACCAGAGTTTTCGGCTCGCCTGCAGGTCTCGGAAGTTCTATACTTCCGTACAGAGGATCGAAAAATCCGTTGTCTATCTCGTACAGATCTCTTATTGCATCCTCCTCGAAGATTTCCTCCGGTCTTCCGTAGCGGAAGATTCTGTCACCCTTCACGCAGACAATTTTATCTGAAATTTTCTGGGCCAGGTCGATTTCATGCAGGCTCATCACTACAGTGATGTTCTTTTCCTTTGCCATGCCCCTCAGAATAGAAAGAAGCTCCAGCTTATACTTGACATCCAGGAAGGACGTAGGCTCGTCCAGAATGATGACATCCGGCTCCTGGCATATCGCTCTTGCCAGGAGAACCCTCTGCCTCTGTCCGTCGCTTATGGCACTGAAATCTCTTCCGCCCAGCTCGCTGGCGTGAACAGCTGCAAGAGCCTGTTCCACCTTCTCCTGATCCTCATAGCTCAGAATTCCCAGTCTTCCGGTATAAGGATAACGTCCGGTGGCAACGATATCGTAGCAGGTCATCAGCTCGGTCTTGATCCTCTCCGTCAGCACAACCGCCATCCTGTGCGCCAGCTCCTTAAATGACAGATTTCGAAGATTGCCGCCGTCCAGAATAACGTCACCTCTGATTATCTCAAGCTGGCGGGTTATACTCTTAAGGATGGTGGACTTTCCCGCACCGTTGGGGCCGATAAGGGTCACGATTTCTCCTCTTTTTATATCAAAACATATTTCTTCTATCAAAGCCTTCCTGTTGTATCCGACAGAAAGATTCTTTATCTCAAAATAATTTTCACTCATATTCTGCTATGCTTTCTTATCATCATATATATTACAATCGGTGCACCGAATATTGATGTCACCGTACTGATGCTCAGCTCAACCGGTGCAAAGGCTGTTCTGGCTATCAGATCGCAGAGCATACAGAACACTGCTCCACAGATAAACGCTCCCGGTATCACTACCAGTGGTTTGGAAGTTCCCAGGCTTCCCTTTGCAATAAACGGAACTGCAATTCCTACAAATGAAATCGGTCCTGCAAAGGCTGTTACACATGCTGACAGCATACTTGACAGCAGAATTAACAGCACTCTGAAGATTTTGATATTCACTCCCATGCTCTGAGCATACGCCTCACCCAGCTGTGAAGCCCCTATAGGTTTGGACAGTGCCATGGTGCACAGAGTGGTGATTCCAACCACGGTCACGCCTACGCGCACATTGCTCCAGCTCATTCCGGAGAAGCTTCCCAGTGACCAGTTGTGCAGGTTGACGATATCGGAGTCACTGGCGAAGGTTACCACAAAGTCGGTAACCGCTGAACATATATATCCGATCATAATACCTGCAACCAGCAGAGCCGCCATATTCTTTATTCTCCGGGCTACCAGCAGGATGAATCCTGTCGAAACAAGCGAGCCGATAAAAGCCGCCAGAATCAGAGAGTAGGACGACAGTGACTGCATCTGCTTCAGGCTGATTATCATCACAAGAGCAACTACCATCTTTGCTCCCGAGGATATACCCAGCACATATGGACCCGCTATCGGGTTCTCGAAAAACGTCTGAAGCAGAAAACCGGAAAGAGACAGTGCTCCTCCGAGAACTGCCGCCATAATTATACGTGGAAGGCGGATATGCCATATAATGTCCAGCTCCTGCTCAGTACCCTCTCTCAGAAAAAGTGCCCTGAAGATGTTAGAAACAGGCATATTGACGCTTCCCGTATTAATATTCAGAACTGTAATGGTGAAGAAGGCGGCAATCAGAATTATGAAAACCAGCACATATCTGCTGCGCCTCCTGAACACCTCATTGTGAAAACCAGTATTTTTTTCGCTATTCATTAATTACTCCATCTTTGTAAGAAAATCCATTTCTCCCGGATCCTCTTCTGTCAGAATCTTATGGAAATCCATGATCATGCTGCTGATTACATCAGTACGCTGATACATTGAATTTCCTGTTGTATAGCAGTGGCCTTCCTTTACTGCCTTGAATCTCTTGAATATTTCGTCCTTAGCAATCAGGTCATCAAGTGATTTTACTGAAAAGTCAATGCTTCCGTTGTATATTATGTAGTCCGCATCTACGGCTGTCTCATAGAAGCTTTCCATTGTCATGGATACAGAAGCCTTTCCTTCCTCATCTTCTATTCCGTCAAAGGCATACTTTCCTCCTGCCATCTTTATCATGGTGGAAACGTAGTCGTGGCTGCTTCTCACAACAACCTTGCCGTCTGTTGTAACATAGAAGAAGGCTACCGTCTTTCCTGTATTCTCCAGACCCTCCAGCTCACTTATGACTTCCTTCTGCTCCTCAAAATACGCAGCTGCCTCTTCTTCTCTTCCTGCCAGCACGCCGTAGGCCTTAATCCATTCGGTTCTTCCCAGAGGGTTGCTCTCATAGCTTGAGCGGTCAACAAACACTGTCATTCCCAGCTCCTCAAGCATTTCCTTCACTTCAGGATTGTGATAGATCATAGTCGATTCAATTACGAGGTCACAGCCCTTATCCAGAATAAGCTCGTAATCCGGCTGGTTGTACTTTCCCGCATAGGTCATCTTTCCGGATTTTAATGCCTTCACAGCAGCATCAACAGTCCATCCGTCTGCGTTTACAGATGTCATGGTCACGTTGTCTATTCCGCCCATAGCGTCAAACAGCGACATGGCGGAGGTTGCCGCCAGATATATGTTGCCGGCAGGCTGCTGAACAACAGCAATGGATTCATCAAGCCCCTCAGGAACATCCTTGCCTTCGGGCACCACCAGAAATTTGGTATCCTCATGAGTATCAATTACTGCATATCCCTCTTCATACCTGAATATATCAAACTGCTCCGCATAATCAAGCTCAACCCTCTCACTGAAGGTCAGGCCGTCAATCTTCGGCGCCTCTGCCCCGGTACTCTGATTGTCTCCCGCATCACTGCCGCCTGAGGCATCTCCGCAGGCGGTGCACAGCAGCATTGCTGCCATGCACACTATTATCAAAACTGCCAGAGAAAAAAATCTTTTATTTTTCATTCTCAATTTTTCCTTCTTTTTCTAGAGTTTCCTTTGCTTCCTTGAACGCTGCCTTAGCTTCCTTCTGGCATCCGTAGATTGCACCGTAAACCTTAACCCATTCAGCCTTAGCCAGTTTGCTTTCCTCTGCTCCGGATCTGTCAACGATAAAAGGAATTCCCAGAGTTGCAAATCTCTTTTCCACCTTTTCCAGCTCAGCCTTCTGTTCTTCTACTCTTTCCTTTTCAGCCTCGGCAAGCTTCTTATCGTCCTTGGCCTTTTCATCAGTCTTTTCCGGGATAATCATGCCGGAAAAAATGGCCAGGTTGATTTTCTCTTTAATAATATCCTTGTACTCAGTCTTCAGATAGTGACCCTGAATCTGAATCTTCTTCGATTTTTCCAGATCTCCGATAAACTTTACAGCCATCTTGGATGCAGTATATGTTTTATCTGCAGGCAGGTTCACTATAATCATTTCCTTGTCTAGCCCTGCAGGGACTTCCACCTTTTCAGGAACAAGGAGATAGTTCACCACGTTGCTGTGATACAGCTCCTCGGTTATTTCTGCCTGTGATTTCGCAATAGGCTTTCCGTCATCATCATACTCTATTTCATCAGCCTGATTTATATCCTTTTTCTTATACTTAAGTGCTGAATTCTTTGACATATCAATCTGAATCAGTCTTACGCCCTTTTCATAATTGTAAATCCTGAAGCACTCTGCGTATTCAACCTTTGTCTCAGATTTAAATTTCAGACCGGGAATCTCAGGTGCCTTGTCAGTAAGTTTGTTACTGTTTACTACTGCCGCTTTTTCACCTGGTGTACCCTTCTCACCTGACGAAGCACTTTCTGCCTCTGCAAGGTAAGGATAAATCGTGTAGCTGATCCAGTGAGGCTGAGACATCGCCACGCTTCTGCCCACTATTGTATTGTTGGCGTTAAGTTCAACAGGAATTGTGAAGGTTGAAAGACCCGAACCACTCTTCATGTATACTCTTCCGTTAGCTTTCAGCTGATCGTAGCTGCTGCTTCCGAATTCTATTGTTGCATAAGCCTGTCCGCCTGTTACCGTGAGCTTGGTGCAGCGAATGTATGCCAGTCTTCCGGTTCCTCCGGACCAGCTGAAGCTGTCAAGCGCATACACACCGTCTGCAAGACCTGTTGAACTGTCCACAGCGGATGTTCCCCTGTTGCTGTCAGTTGTCGATGCAGAAGGTTTCTCCTGCTTATTGTCAGTCGGCTTGCTGTTTGAAGGATTTGTAGGCGCAGTTGGTTTTGATGACTGAGAGCCGTTCTGGCTGCCGCCTTTATCCGGAACAGCAGAAGTTCCCGCCTTAACCTTTACTGCGTTGCCGCTCCTGAAGATGACCGTATGCTGATACCACTGGCTGCGGTTTTTGGAGTGTGCCGCAATCTCAAGCTCTTTGTCAAGCTCCGGGATCTCAAATGTGTATGTGTAATAACCCTTTTCTTCCTTATACTTTACCCATTCACTCTTCGGCGCCTTTTCTGCATCCTCTACGGTGCCCAGGTACAGAGCGTCATAGCCTGTTCCTGTCAGTGCCATAGTTATCTGCAGCTTTCCGTCCTTCTTTACAAGAACGGTATACTTTCTGCCCCTGCTGTCAGCAGGAATATAGAACATTCTGTTGTCTGTATCGGATATAACTTTATATGTACCGTCTGCCAGCTTTGCCGCAGGGCTGTCATCCTCTTCAGGTTGTTCCGCGCCATTGTTATCTTCGCTGCCGTTCTGGAAAGCTTCGTCTGACCTTGCAGATTCCTCTGTCCATGCGGCATTTATCACGTACTCCACATCGTGAGGCTCACTCATGGCGTAGGTTGTCGCCACTATTGTGTTGTCCGTGTTAGGGACGATTGGAACGATGAATGTGGAAGTTCCGGCTGTCTCATTGATTACCGCCTGGTACTCCACCTCGTTTATTTTCATAGACCTGTAGTATTTGCTGCTGAAAACAATTTTGGCAAGAAAACCCTCCTCGCTGTACTTCAAAGCAGGACATGTTATGGTCACCTTGCCCGTTCCCCCTGTGAAGGTGAAGCTGTCAGGGACGTAAACACCGTATGTCGTTTCTTCCGCGTCTTCTTCCCCGTCTTCAGTTTTCTCATCATCAGCTGTCACGTCTCCGTCAGCCGGAGATTCCTCGTCAGCAGGCACGCCTTCATCTCCCGTCAGAAATGCTTCCATGGCCTTCAGCACGCTGACCACCAGCCCCGGTTCTTCTCCCTCTTCTGTCAAAACCGGCTCAGCTGCAGTCTCTGCAGCCGCATCTTCTGTTTCGACAGGATTCGCTTCGGGCTCTGAAGTGTCTTCTGCCGGTTCCTCTGCTGATATGCCTTCTGTTCCTCCGTTTTCTCCACTAAGGTCTTCCAGCGCCATTGCCGGGATTGCCTGTGTTCCAACGAGAGCAGCGGCTAATAATAATGTTAATAATTTCTTTTTCATTTATTTAACCTTTACACTTTTCTTTGCGGACCATGCGGAGGTATACTTTGTTCCACCGATTTCCTGGTAGGTTCTGACTTTAACATAGTACTTCTTTCCGCTGGTCAGCTTTGTAAGTTTCCTGGATGTTGTCGCATTCTTTGTTACTGTAACAGTTTTCGCATTCTTGAAAGTGCTGCTTGTACTGTACATTACCTGATAACCTGTTACGTTAGCTGTCTTCTTAGCCCATGTAACATTCAGTGTCTTCTTTGCCGGTGAAGTCATCGTCTTTAATGTTGTCGGAGTTATTTTGGACAGAGTTGTGACTTCTTTTACCGGGGTCCATTCTGAATATGCATACTCCGTTGACGGATTATCGAACGGAACCTTCACAGATCTTACTGTTCTAACCTGGAAGTATTTCTTTGTATTTGCTTTCAGGCTCTTTAATACATAAGCGTTATTTGTGTTTCCATTGATGTCTTCAAGAGTATACATTTCCGGATCAGAAAAATCCTCTGTATCGCTTACGCGAACCTGGTATCCTGTAACATAATTTATTTTCTTTGCCCATGTAATACTCATAGCCTTATCAGCTATATTTGCTGATGTGATTACTGTTTTTTCAGGTGCACCCAGGTAGAAAACTGCCTGACGGTCATACCATTTCTGTCTCGCTTTGCTAAACGCTGCAAGGTCAAAAACCTCATCAAATTTTTCGATTGGAACATCGTAGACATATCTTCCTGCTTCATCTACAGTGTATGGGATGCACTTGGATTCATCCTTGTTTTTCTCTGCTTCTGCCTTAGTTCCTACGAAAAGCTTTTCATAGCCGTCTCCATTTAACCTAAGATGAGCTATGGCTTTTCCATCCTTAACTGTAACTGTACAGATGCTGTTATCTTCTGCCGCCACATTCATCATACTACTGTTAATAAAGGTCGCCGCCTTGTATTCACCATCTGCGAGACCTTTGCTTTCTGCCGCAAATGCTGCAGAGCTGCCTGAAATAACCAGCGTGGCTGCACAAATCATGGCTACTGCTCTTCTTAATACTCTTTTCACTCTTTTCATTCTTTTAACCTCTATAGTGTCTTCCAAAATTTTTTAATACAGCAGGAAATCTGCCAGCAAAACTGACAGATTATCCTGTGTATTATGTTCTATGTCATTAGTATTATTTTATTTAACCTTAACGGATTTAACCTTACTCCATGCAGTGTAAACCTTCTTGCCGGAAGCGCTCTTTGCATAAGCCCTAACCTTTACATAGTATGTGGTTTTTGATTTTAATGATTTTATGGTGGTCTTAGTTCCCGTTACAGTCTTAGTCTTTGCTCCAGCCATTGAAGCCTTAGTTGCGTACTTAATTTCGTATCCAGTGTTAGCCTTATTGCCGCTGATTGCAACTGTCATGCTCTTTGTTCCAGCTGTAAGCTTGCTTACAGACGCTGCCACTGGGTTAACCAGCTGATCTACAGCTGATTTTGCATGCTCTACAAACAAATCCTGGATTTCAGCAAGCTCACCCATACCTTTAATCTGAGTTTTTGCTTCTATTCCTGCCGCTGTGAACATGCTGTACCACGATTCCTCGTCATCTACTGCTGCCATATCGTTATTTGCGTGATCACCTGCAACTACCATGATAGGTCTCAGGATTACCTTCTTGTATCCTGCCGCTTTTACAGCTTCGATTACATCCTCAACTGCAGTTCCTTCCGGTTCACCTTCAACGGTTCCAACGAATACATTCTTGTATCCCAAATCGCCAGCCATCTTCTGGAAATCTGTATATAGCGACATTGCAGAGTGAGCAGTACCGTGTCCCATCAGAACATATGCTGTATCACTTTCCTTAGCTTCATCTACAGTCAGACCTTCATCCTCTGCAATTGACTTATAAACAGCTTTTAATGCAATTTCTTTATCTTCCTTAGTTGCACACATCTGCTTACCGATTACAACCTGATCAAACTTTGATTCATATTCTTTAACTGCCTTAACAACATCATCGTATTCGAATCCGCTCATCAGAGTTGTTGGCTGAACAACCAGATTCTTAACACCGTTTGCAACTGCTCTGTCTAATGCCTGTTCGATGTTGTCGATGAACTCACCATCTCTTGCCTGAATGTGATTGATGATAATCTGTGCAGTAAATGCTCTTCTTGTTGAAAACTCAGGGAATTCATTTTCGATTGCTGCTTCAATTGCACCAATCGTATTTACTCTATTTGTGTTAAAGCTTGTACCAAAGCTTGCAACCAGAATTTCAGTCTTGCCAATTCCGTCCTGGTTAAGAGGATCATCGTGAGATGCACTTCCTACATCAGCGCCAAAGTAATCTGCTTCTTCAACCTGTGCCTTTTCTTCGTCAGTCAGAGAATCCCATCCACGTTTTGCAGCTGCGCAAAGCATGTCAGTTCCTGCATATCTTGACTGAACCTGAATTGATGAAATTAACTGGTCGACCAGTTCAGGTGTGAATTCAACTGTAATGTAAGGCTGATTGGTCCAATCTTTCTTCCATCCGTTGTCTGCTGTTCCGTCACTCTTTGTGTATATCTGATAAACTGAGAACGGCATCTTCTTTCCCAACTTGGAAGCCGGGATTTTCAGTGTGATCTCACTGCTGTATCCGTCATCCGAGGATTTTACAACAGTATCAACTGACTTTGCTGCTTTTTCCATTTCAGCATCAGTCTTTGTTTTCTTTATAAGTGCAAACTTCGTGTACTGTCTTTTCTGTGGTGTTGTCTCAAACTTTACTGTAACCATTCCTGTTCTCTGGTCAATGGAAATATCCTCTGTACCCGCTTTAGGTGAGCACATTCCCAATGTTGAAACGATTTCTGTGCTCTTCTCAGAGCTGCCGGTTCCCATTTCTGCTGCAAAGGCAACGGAACTCATTGAACTGATTACCGCTACTGACAGCAGTGCTGATAATAACTTTCTGATTCCTTTTTTCATTTTCTCTCTCCTTTCTTTTTAAGCGAAATAATCTAATTCCCAGGCAGGAGAGCAACGAAATAAGAAAAAAAAGAAGCCTTACTTTCTTGAAAAGTAGGCTCTCAATTACTCTCGCTATTTCACTGCTGTATTGATACATACTCTCTTCGGAAGTCGATCAAAAATTCTGCCCAGCAGGCTTTCTGGCTCTTGGATCATCATCTTCTGTGCGCCTTCTCAAAGACAAATGGCCTTCAATGACATATTGCACAGATATTCCCCAATTACAGCGACTCGGACCGCTCAGGATTCACACCTGATTTCCTATTATCCATCTGCAGCACGCTGCAGAATGGCACTGGTTAGATTAATTATTCACTTGCAAAAACAATTATATCACTTGCGTATATTTTGTCAATAGGTGTCAGATTACCGATAGATTCCATACTTGATCTTAATTCTCTCAAGCTTGCTGATCATAGTCGGTCCGACGATAAACATGCATGCGGAGGCGGCCAATCCGTGCATTATGTCGTAAGGCAGCCCTGCTGCGTATATCAGCCTCAGAGTGTTCCAGCTCAGTCCTTCAGCACCTGACATGGAGGCTGTCGTCACAAAACTGCACAGATTCATCAGTCCACCGTAAAGAATAACGGTAGCAACAAAGGTGAAAATCGTAGTGCTGACTCCATCAGGAGAAAGCTTTTTCCTTGTCAGCACCAGACCTGATATCAGACCGGCGATGCCGCAGGCATATATTACAGGTGCACCGTCCTCTGTGAGTTTTGATCCTGTAATCAGACAGATCACATAGGCAAGCACCTCGAAAGCCGCAACACTCAGCACCGGAGCCATTATTCCCGCCAGAGTCCTCTTTTCAGCAGAGCGGCCCGTCATCCCGGCATCAGCCCTTGCAAAGGTCAGACCCGCCAGAAAGCCGAGAAGCCCCCAGCTGAACATCTGCCACGGAGTCCATGGTCCCTGACCCATATAGAAATTGCAGATGAACCGTGCCATAGCACCCACCAGGAAGCCTGCCTCCGGACCCATGGAAATTCCGGCAACCACGACCAGCGCTGTCCCTATCTGAATGGGAAACAGCATGTGCAGAAAAATATGTGCAGCCACGGTTATTGCGGTCATCATGGCCAGTAGAACTATTTCTCTGGCCTTCGGCTTACGTTTCTCGAAAACTACAAAGAATGGTGCCATGCAGCAGCCCACTACCAGCAGGCTTATCAGCATGTAATGATCTCCGTTCCCCATAAGGGTCGATATTGCAATCAAAGCGGGCACAGCAACAAAAATCATTATTGCCGACATAGTTCGCCTTCTGCCTAAGGCTCTGGCAGCTATCGTGTCGTATTCTGTTCTACCCACTCTGCTACCTCCTTCCAGCACACCAGGTTCCTGTTCCACTGGCGAACTATACGGTTTGCCGTCGTCGTATAAAAGCTGTTTCCCGCAAAAAACTCTTTTGACCCGCCGACCGAAACCACGTCTCCATCAAAGAACATCGCGCAGCGGTCACCATATTCCGCGCAAAACTCCACATCGTGTGAAACCATAAACAGTGTCACACCCTGCTCCTTCAGCTTTTTGAAAATTCCGGCCAGAGTTATCTTGAAGAAAGGATCCAGCCCCTTTGTCGGCTCATCCAGCAAAACTATCTTAGGCTCGAGCAAGAGAATCTTACCTAATGCAAGCCTCTGCTGCTCGCCGCCGGAAAGGTCGTAAGGATGTGATTTTCTCAAGTGTGATATTTCCATTGTTTCAAGCATTCTGTCGACTTTTTTATCAGTCTCCTCTCTGCTTAGCTTTCTGTGGTGAAGTGCCTCCGCCAGCTCGTCTTCCACTGTTATCTCTGTAAAGAGGGCCTGTGGATTCTGTGGAACCATGGCAAGTGTGTGTCCCATAAGCTTCTTCTGGTTTTCCTTGCAGACCTTCATGCCATCAACAGTAATGGTTCCCTGCTGTGGCTTTATAATACCTGCAACAGCTTTCAGTGTGGTCGATTTTCCTGCTCCATTGCCTCCCATGAGACAGAACAGTTCTCCTGCCCTCACCTCCAGATTCAGACCTCTCAGAACCGGCTCTGAATGCCTGTCGTACTGATGCCACAGGTCACTTATTTCAATGATGCTGTTTCTCGTGTCATCAACTGCTTCAGTTATATGTGTTCTTTCATGTTTCTCATCATCTTCATCTGCCTCCTCAGGCTCTCCCAGCACTGACTCGAGCCAGAGTCTGCCGTCTCTTATGGTCAGAGGTGCAATTCTTTTCCCGTCTGCCTGTCTCATCAAGCCCTTTTCCATTCTGCTTCCTCCACATGCAGAATATATCTTCATTACGGAAGGAAGACCGTAAAACATTGGGTGTCTGTCTGCCGGAGATAATCCTGCAAGGAAGTCACCTATTTCCCATGGACTGTCATCGGCAATAATCCGGCCGGAATCCATGACAACCACTCTGTCTGCCATTGGAATAAGATCCTCCAGGCGGTGTTCTGAGATAATAACCGTAGTTCCTAGTTCACGGTTTATTTTATAGACAGTATTCAGAAACTCTTCTGCCGCTATCGGGTCTAGCTGAGATGTGGGCTCGTCCAAAATAAGGATTTTGGGCTGCATTACCATTATGGACGCCAGGTTAAGCAGCTGCTTCTGTCCGCCTGACAGCTCAGAAACATCCTTTCTGAACCACGTCTGCATGTCAAAGAAGCTGGCCATTTCTGCAACCTTTCTGCGTATGCTCTGATTATCCAGGCCCAGGCTTTCAAGTCCGAATGCCAGTTCATGCCATACCTTGTCTGTCACAAGCTGGTTGTCGGGATTCTGCTGCACGAACCCGATTTCAACGGTGCTCATGCGATTGCTCATCTCTTCAATTTCTGTTCCTCTGTACAGCACTCTGCCTGTCTTTTCTCCGTATGGCACCATGTTTTTCTTCATCTGTCTCAGCAGACTGCTCTTACCACAGCCCGACTTGCCACACAGAACAATAAACTGAGACTCTTCGACACTCAGGCTGATGTCTTTGAGTGCAGGCTCGTCAGCCATCGGATATGAAAAAGTCAGATTGCGGATTTCTATAATTGCCATTTTTTATCTCCCATTACATCAATCACTATCGGTGTAAACAGCAGAATGCAGTAGCACAGCAGGGTCAGTATCTTTGCTGTCCCCCATGTACTGATTTCTATTACAGGATAGTATTTTGTCTCTTCGCCCAATATGGTTCCTGCAGCTGATATAATTCCCATAAGCAGTATAAAAGCCAGCAGCCTCCCGTCTCTTTTTGTAAACTTGAACAGATGGAAGCTGGTTCTTCCTCTCAGTCCGTAACCTCTCGCTTCCATGGAGTCTGACGTTTCTATTGACGCCTCCAGAGACCATGAAATAAGTATGGATATTTCCTTGCCTGCCTGTCTGATTTTCTCAGGAATGCTTCCTCCGTTATGTCTGCCCATGCATCTCTGTCCCATTGAGATTTCTCTGAATCGTCTCTTAAGCAGTGGAATAAATCTGAATATCATGGACAGCGTAAGAGCCAGTACAGGGGCTGCTTTTCCAAACAGATAGATGAATTTATCTGCACTCATAACCACATTAAAGCATGAGAACCATACGATTACTGCGGACAGCATTGCCGCTCCCGCGAGGCCGTATAGAAATGCTTCCAGGGTTACTTTGCTCCCGAACAGATATAACAGAACTGTCTTTCCGTTATGAGTAAACAGGGTATTCACCACAGACATTATTATCAGAACGGGAACCGTCATCATCAGATTGAACTTTAGTCCTTTTTTTCCGGAGAGAATGAATGACCACGTCCATGCCGCCACAAGAGTTACTGCAAGAAAGGCAGGATCCAGGCTGAACATTGTAATTCCTATTGCAAATACAAAGTATATGAAGTTGACACCGGGATGATATCCGGCAAAGCTTCCGGATTCTCCTATTCCTTCGCTACTGATATGCTTCATCAGCAACTCCTTTCTACTTGTGTCTCTGCCAGACTCTTTTAACGTGCAAAAAAGCTGTGACAGAATTGTCACAGCTGAGTCCGCTGCAGCTATTACAGTGTTTTCGTTATTTATTTACGCCGCTTCAGCTTTCAGTTCGAATGCCTTGCCGGATGCGATTTCCGTCTGATCTACACTCTTAACTGCATATACGCCATCGACATAGAAGCTCCAGTACATACCGTCTTCATCGTAATCTAATGTAGTGCCGTTAACAGTCTTAATATAAAGGCCGTATTCACTGTCCTCACCTTCAACGAGTCCGCAGTTCTGCAGCGCAGCACCAACAGTTTCCTCATCTGTTTTCACTGTGATTGTAATGGATGCGCCTTCTGCATCGGTAATGGTAAGAGGAAACTCTGTCTCACCTTCACCAACAGTAGCACCATCGCTTACAGGAACTGAAGCTCCGCTGTCTGCGTCACTTCCGCCATCTGACTCTGCACTGCATGCAGTAAATGCTGCAACCATCAGAACAGCCAGCATGGCACAAATTAAAATCTTTAAACTCTTCTTCATATTACTTCTCTGCCTTTCTTTAATCTTCATCTTTTCTTCTTGCCAACTCTGAAATCATATCAAAACGTTCATTGATATATTCAAAAGCTTTTCTGCTGTGAGGAATCATGCAATCGCTGCAGTCTTTGATGCCCTCTTCCGTGTACTTGAAGTTTCCGCCGCATCTGTCCCCTAAAGCATAGAGTGGACAGTAGCAGAACAGGCAGTTAAAATTCTCCTCATTTGCACATTTGTGGCAAGGGAAGAATTCACACTCCCTATGGCTCATAAACTTAAATCTCTCGGTTGTAATTTCTTTCATTGTCTATAATCTCCTCTCAAAGTCTCACCGACCACATTTTAACCTCTCAATGACGATTCTAACATAAAAAAACACGGCGGTAAACATACCACCGTGTGAAAAAACTTATTATTTTTTGGTAACTGTTTGAATCAGTATTATACTAATTCTAAGAATACTTCCTCAGCGCAGTCCCCTCTTCTTGGTCCCAGCTTAAGGATTCTTGTGTATCCACCGTTTCTGTCAGCGTACTTTGGAGCGATTTCTTCAAATAGCTTAGTTACTACTGTTTCGTCATATACATAAGCTAAAACCTGTCTTCTTGCATGAAGATCGCCACGCTTAGCTAATGTGATCATTTTTTCTGCCATCTTTCTAGCTTCCTTAGCTCTCATGTTAGTAGTTGTGATTCTACCTTCTCTGAAAAGGTCAGTAACTAGATTTCTCAGCATAGCTTTTCTGTGAGCAGCATCTCTGCCCAGTTTTCTGTATCCTGGCATATCTGTTCTCCTTTCTCTAGTAATTATTCGTCACTTGGTTTCAGACCAAGTCCCAGTTCTTCTAATTTAGCCTTAACTTCGTCAAGAGACTTCTTTCCAAGGTTTCTAACCTTCATCATATCCTCTTCGGAACGTTCTGTTAATTCCTCAACAGTATTGATTGCAGCTCTCTTCAGACAGTTGAAGGAACGAACTGACAGTTCCAGTTCTTCAATTGTCATTTCAAGAGCTTTTTCCTTCTGGTCTTCTTCCTTTTCAACCATGATCTCAAGTCCATCAGTTGAATCGTCAAGCTGAATGAACAGGTTCAGGTGTTCGTGCATAATCTTTGCACCGATGGAAACACCTTCTTCAGGTGAAATTGAACCATCTGTCCAGATTTCCAGAATCAGTCTGTCGTAGTCAGTTACCTGACCTACTCTTGTGTTTTCTACTGTATAGTTAACCTTTCTAACAGGTGTATAGATTGAGTCAACCGGAATTACTGAAATAGGTGTATTGTCATCCTTGTTCTGATCTGCAGGGACATAGCCTCTGCCTCTTGCCAGGTTCAGTTCCATAACAAGAGCCGCATTCTCTTCAAGAGTGGCAATGTGTAAGTCCGGATTAAAGATTTCAATCTCGGAGTCACCGATAATATCAGCTGCTGTTACTTCCTTAGGACCAACAGCATTGATTATTACTCTCTTTGTGTTATCACCATTCAGTCTAACAGCAAGCTTCTTGAGGTTTAAGATAATTTCAGTTACGTCTTCTTTAACCCCTGGAATAGTTGAAAACTCATGAAGTATACCGTCGATTTTTACGGACGTTACAGCAGCACCCGGAAGTGAGCTGAGAAGAATTCTTCTCATGCAGTTTCCAAGAGTTGTACCATAACCTCTTTCCAGCGGTTCTACTACAAACTTACCATACTGTCCGTCCTCATCTACAAATTTAGTTATCGTTGGTTTTTCGATTTCTATCACTAAAAAAACCTCCTTTTAATTCCAATAATAATCAACCTAAGCCGGTATATTATTTGGAGTACAATTCGACGATTAGGTGTTCTGCTACAGGAGTATCAATTTCTTCTCTTGTAGGAACAGAAACAACTTTACCTTCCAGCTTTTCAACCTCTACTGACATCCATGCAGGAACAGTAATTGCCATATCTTTAACTTCCTTAAACTTAGGGGAGTTAGCGCTCTTTTCCTTAACCTTTACTACGTCTCCGGCCTTAAGTTCCATTGCAGGAGCTGTAGCCTTCTTTCCGTTTACTGTGAAGTGTCCGTGAACAACTAACTGTCTTGCTTCTTTTCTTGATGAAGCAAATCCAAGTCTGTAAACAACGTTATCAAGTCTAGTTTCCAGTAAGATTAACAGGTTTTCACCAGTCTTACCCTGTTTTCTAGCTGCTTTATCAAATAGATTTCTGAACTGCTTTTCCTGTAGTCCATAGAATCTCTTTGCCTTCTGTTTTTCTCTTAACTGTAATCCGTATTCAGAAACTTTCTTTCTTGACTGTCCGTGCTGTCCAGGAGCGTAATTTCTCTTTTCAATAGCACATTTTGCACTGTAGCATCTTTCACCTTTTAAGAAAAGCTTCTGACCTTCTCTTCTGCATAGTCTGCAGTTAGCATCTGTATATCTTGCCATTTTATATTACTCCTCCTTTCAATTAGACTCTTCTTCTCTTTGGTGGTCTGCATCCGTTGTGTGGGATTGGTGTGATGTCCTTAATCATTGTGATTTCAAGACCTGCAGCCTGAAGTGCTCTGATAGCAGCTTCTCTTCCGGAGCCTGGACCCTTTACATAAACTTCAACTGTCTTCAAACCATGCTCCATAGCACCCTTTGTTGCTTCTTCAGCAGCCATCTGAGCTGCGAATGGAGTTGATTTCTTTGAGCCCTTGAATCCAAGGGATCCGGCACTTGACCATGAAAGTGCGTTTCCGTCCATATCTGTAAGAGTAACTAATGTATTGTTAAAGGTGGATTGGATATGTGCCTGGCCTTTTTCAATGTTCTTACGTTCTCTTTTCTTTTTTCTAACTGCTTTCTTTACAGCTTTAGCCATTTTTTCCTACCTCCTTCTTATTTCTTCTTTCTACCTACAGTCTTCTTAGGACCTTTTCTTGTTCTAGCGTTAGTCTTAGTTTTCTGTCCTCTAACTGGAAGACCTCTTCTATGTCTGATACCTCTGTAGCTTCCGATTTCCATTAATCTCTTAATGTTCATGGAAACTTCTCTTCTAAGATCACCTTCTACAAGGTATTCTTCGTCGATGATCTTTCTGATTTTACCAGCTTCATCTTCAGTTAAGTCTTTAACTCTTGTGTCAGGATTGATTCCTGCTTTTTCAAGAATTAACAGTGCAGTTGGTCTACCGATACCATAAATGTAAGTTAAACCAATTTCAATTCTTTTCTCTCTTGGTAAGTCGACACCGGCTATACGAGCCATACGTTTCCTCCTTCTCCTATCTTCCGTCACCGACCCAGGGGTGATATAGACAGGGGTTCTAAATATACTATAAACTAAATTCTGATTTCCGCTCCTGGTCACGGAATCATTTAATCTTAAACTGTTTGAATGTTAAATAGTTGATTAACCTTGTCTCTGCTTGTGCTTAGGATTTTCACAGATAACCATTACTCTTCCGTTTCTTTTGATTACCTTGCACTTTTCACAGATAGGTTTTACAGAAGCTCTTACTTTCATGTTTCTTCTCCCTTCTTGTGATCCGATCGAATGATCTCTATTTATCTCTCCATATAATTCTTCCTCTGGTCAGATCATAAGGTGAGAGTTCAACCTTAACCTTATCTCCCGGAAGAATTCTTATATAGTTCATTCTTATTTTTCCTGAAATGTGTGCAAGCACTTCAAAACCGTTTTCAAGCTGTACCTTGAACATTGCGTTTGGCTGAGCATCCACAACGGTTCCCATTGCTTCGATGACGTCTTTCTTCGCCATTTATTACACCTCTCTTTACTATAAGGTAAGCAGCTCAGGCTCACCGTCATTAATAACAACTGTATTCTCATAGTGGGCTGCCAGCTTACCATCGGTAGTCACTACAGTCCAATTGTTCAACAGAGTATCACATTCGTATGAACCCTGCACGATCATAGGTTCTATTGCAAGTACCATTCCGTTTTCAAGTCTTGGGCCTTTGCCCGCCTTGCCGTAGTTAGGAATAGGTGGATCCTCATGTAAATCACGACCAAGTCCGTGACCCACAAAATCTCTGATTACACCATAGCCCTCTGACTCGGCTCTGACCTGTATTGCATGAGAAATGTCTGAAAGTCGACATCCTGCTTTCGCAAATTTTATGCCTTCAAAAAAGCTGTCCTTGGTTACTTCAATAAGTCTTGCAGCTTCGTCATCAATTTTTCCTACAGGATATGTTCTGGCTGCATCGCTTACATATCCCTTATATGTCGCCCCGGTATCTATGCTGACAATATCGCCTTCCTGAAGGATTCTGTCTGCACTTGGAATACCATGAATGATTTCATCATTCACAGAGACGCAGGCACTGCCCGGAAAACCACCGTAGCCTTTGAAGGTTGGCACCATCTTATGGTCACGGATGATTTTCTCAACAAACATATCCACATCAAGTGTGGAAAGGCCTGGCTTGATGTAATCGCTCAGCAGGTGAAGCACCTCGGCGGTAACCTTACCTGCTTCGCGCATCAAGTCTATTTCATGTTTCGATTTGATGACGATCATACTATTCACCTATAGCTTTTACTATTTCTGCGAATACTGTGTCTAATGAAAGTGCTCCATCAACAACAGCAAGTTTGCCTGCATTCTTATAGTAGTCTACAAGGGGCATAGTCTGTTCATTATAAACTTCGATTCTGTTGTTTACAGTTTCAACAGTATCATCAGCTCTCTGGAATAACTCGCCTCCGCAAGAATCACAAATGCCTTCTGTTTTAGGCGGGATGTTAACCACGTGGTAGGAAGCTCCGCATGTTTTACAAACTCTTCTTCCTGTAAGTCTTGTAATCAGTTCATCCTTGCCTACTTCGATATCGATAACAACATCTAATTCCAGGCCGTGAGCCTTAAGGAATTCGTCAAGCTTTTCTGCCTGATAAACAGTTCTTGGGAAACCGTCAAGAAGGAAACCTTCCTTACAGTCGTCAGCAAGAAGTCTTGTAGTCGCAATTTCGATAACAAGATCATCAGGAACCAGTTCACCTTTGTTCATGTATTCCTGAGCTTTCTTGCCAAGCTCTGTTCCGTTTTTGATGTTTTCTCTAAAGATATCTCCGGTTGAAATATGTGGAACATTATATTTTTCGACAATCCTAGTTGCCTGAGTACCCTTACCAGCACCTGGAGGGCCTAATAATACTGTTCTAAGCATTTGCTCATCTCCTCTTATTTAAGAAATCCCTGATAGTTTCTCATAACCATCTGATTTTCAAGTTGTTTCATTGTTTCCAGAGCAACACCTACCGCGATTAGAAGTGAAGTGCCTCCGAAATGAATGTTCATACCGCCGATCTGACTGATAATAGTAGGCAGTGTAGCGATAATAGCCAGGAAAACAGCTCCTACAATTGAAATTCTTGACATTACTTTGCTCAAGTATTCAATAGTTGCTTTTCCCGGTCTGATTCCCGGAATAAATCCACCGTTTGCCTTCATGTTCTGTGCAACTTCTACAGGATTAAATGTAATAGCTGTGTAGAAGTAGTTGAAGAATATGATAAGCAATACATTAAATACTGCATATACCCATACACCAGGATTTCCTGCAGGAGATAACCACTTTGTGATAAACTCTGTGAAAGCTGTGTTAGGGAAGAAGTATGTTATTGTCAGTGGGAACTGTAGCAGTGAAAGAGCAAAGATTACCGGAATAACACCTGCCTGGTTAACCTTTAGCGGAATGTGTGTTGACTGTCCGCCGTACATCTTTCTTCCTACAACTCTCTTAGCATACTGTACAGGAATTCTTCTTGTACCCTGCTGGATTTCGATGATTCCTAAGATAACGATTACAGCAAATACTGCAAACAGTATCAGTGAAATAACGCTAAGTGAACCATCTGTGAACTGTGTCCACATGCTGCGTAAACCGCTTGGAATTCTTGCTACGATACCGCCAAAGATAATCAGTGAAATACCATTGCCGATTCCGTGTTCGTTGATTTTTTCTCCCAGCCACATCAGGAATGCTGTGCCGGCAGTAAGAATAAGTATAATTACTGCGAATGAGAAAACGGTCTGATCAACGATTGCTCTTCTGAACAGACCAACAGTCAGACCTGTTGCCTGAATAAGAGCCAGAACTACAGTCATATAACGTGTAATTCTTGCAATCTTTTTTCTTCCTTCTTCTCCCTCTTTTGCGAGTCTTTCAAAATATGGGAAAGCCATTGTCAAAAGCTGAATTACGATGGAAGCTGTGATGTATGGTGTGATACTCAAAGCAAATATAGTAAAGTTGCTAAATGATCCACCAGAGAACAAATCAAACAGATCAAATAATCCTGTTTCACCTGTAAACATTTCAGCAAGAGCTGATCTGTTGATTCCAGGAACCGGAATGTTTGATCCGATTCTGAAAACAACCAGCATTAACAGCGTGAATATCAATTTGCTTCTTATTTCAGGGACCTTAAACGCCTGCTTTACACTTTTAAGCATCTCCATTTAGATCACCTCTGCCTTTCCTCCGGCAGCTTCAATTTTTTCAAGTGCTGAATTAGTGAACTTATCAGCCTTTACAGTCAGTGCAACATTCAGTTCACCATCACCCAGAATCTTAACACCATCCTTAACCTGCTTGATCATTCCTGCTTCAGCAAGTAATTCAGGAGTAACTTCTGTGCCAGCTTCAAATCTGTTTAAATCTTTTACATTAACAGTTGTATATTCTGTTCCGAAGATGTTATTGAACCCTCTCTTTGGAAGTCTTCTGTATAGTGGCATCTGTCCACCTTCGAAGCCAAGTCTTACTCCGCCACCGCTTCTTGAGTTCTGACCGTTCATACCTCTGCCACCTGTTTTACCCTGACCGGTAGCTGTACCACGACCTCTTCTCTTACGGTTCTTAGTGGAACCTTCTGCCGCTCTTAATTCATGCAGTTTCATCTATCGTGCACCTCCTATCTTATAGTTCTTCTACAGTAACAAGATGCGCTACCTTTGCAACCGCACCGCGAGTAGCCGGTGTGTCTGCTAATTCAACTGAATGATGCATCTTTCTTAGTCCTAACGCTTCGACAACCTTCTTCTGCTTAGGGGAAGCGCCAATTGTACTCTTAGTTAAAGTGATTTTTACCATTTTAGCCATTTCGCGTCTCCTCCTATCCTAGAATTTCTTCAGGTTTCTTTCCTCTTAATGCAGCAGCCTTTTCTACAGTCATAAGAGTTCTAAGACCTTCGATTGTTGCATAAGCCATGTTTCCTGTGTTGTTTGAACCGATGGACTTTGCTCTAACGTCCTTGATTCCTGCAGCTTCCAGTACTGTACGTACTGATGAACCTGCGATAACTCCGGTACCCTGTGCAGCAGGCATCAGTAAAACCTTTCCTGCTCCGAATACACCGATGTTTCTGTGTGGTATAGTTGTTCCAACTGTAGGAACATAAATTAACTTCTTCTTTGCATCTTCTGTAGCTTTTCTTACAGCTTCAGGAATTTCCTGAGCTTTACCAAGACCAACGCCTACATATCCGTTGCCGTCACCAACAACTACAGTAACGCTGAATCTCATATTTCTACCACCCTTAACAGTCTTCGCAACACGTCTGATGTTAACGATAGTCTCTTTTAAGTCAAGCTTGGATGCATCTATAATATTACGCATTCCTTATCTCCTCCTGTTAGAATTTTAATCCGCCTTCGCGAGCACCTTCAGCTAATTCAGCTACTCTTCCGTGATAAAGGAATCCGCCTCTATCAAAAGTAACTTCCTCAATGCCCTTAGCCAGTGCTCTCTTAGCTACAGCTTCTCCAACTTTCTTTGCTGCTTCTTTGTTTCCACCGTTACCGATTTCAGCCTTAAGCTCTTTATCAAGTGAAGATGCGGAAACTAAAGTAACCTTGTTTACGTCATCGATAATCTGGCAAGAAATGTTCTTGTTAGATCTGAAAACGCAAAGTCTTGGTCTTTCAGGAGTTCCAGATAAATTCTTTCTAACTCTTGCGTGTCTTTTAAGACGTCTGTCATTTCTGCTTTCGTTTGCCATTTTACTTCACTCCTTTCTTATTTAGCCCCAGCTTTTCCTTCTTTTCTGCGAATAACTTCATCAGCATACTTGATACCCTTTCCTTTGTAAGGTTCAGGTCTTCTCCATTCTCTGATGTTAGCCGCATAGTTTCCTACAACTGCCTTGTCGATTCCGTTTACGATAACTGTATTAGCATCCGGAACTTCTGTTGTGATTCCTTCTGGATCGACCATTTCTACAGGATGTGAAAAACCTAGGTTCATAACAAGAGTGTTGCCTTTTTTCTCAGCTCTGTATCCAACACCTACCAGAACAAGCTTCTTTGAGTAACCCTGAGTTACACCAACAACCATGTTGTTTACAAGAGTTCTGGCAAGACCGTGCTGTGATCTATATTCTCTGGCATCTGATGATCTAGTGAATTCGATTTCTGATTCTTTAACTTCTACATTGATTAGTTTGCTAACCTGTTCCTGCAGCTGACCCTTAGGTCCTTTTACTGTAACCACGTTGTTCGCATCTACAGTAACTTCTACTCCAGCAGGAAGAACAACAGGTCTTTTACCTATTCTTGACATATTACTTTCCTCCTACTTTACCATACATAACAGATTACTTCGCCGCCAATGCCCAGTTCTCTGGCTTTCTTGTCGCTTACAACACCCTTTGATGTTGAGATGATAGCGATTCCCAGACCACCTAGTACTCTAGGAATTTCGTTAGCCTTTGCATAAACCTTCAGACCTGGCTTTGAAATCTTCTTGATTCCGCTAATAACTTTTTCTTTGTTTGCACCATACTTCATTTCGATTTTGATGATGCCCTGCTTGTTATCCTCGATAACCTCGTATCCACCAATGAAGCCTTCTTCAAGTAGAATTTCAGCAATTGACACTTTAATCTTTGATGCTGGAATTTCAACTGTTTTGTGACCTACAGTATTGGCATTTCTGATTCTTGTTAGCATATCTGCTATTGGATCTGTCATTGTCATTACAGTATATCTCCTCTCTCTTGCGTGGTATCCCTGCCGGGACCTTCGCACTGATTTAACTTATATTCTTACCAGCTAGCTTTTCTTACGCCAGGAATTTCTCCCTTATAAGCAAGCTCTCTGAAACAGATACGGCAAATTCCGTACTTCTTTAATACAGAGTGTGGTCTTCCGCAGATTCTACATCTAGTGTAAGCTCTTGTGGAATACTTAGGTTTTCTCTGCTGTTTAACTTTTAGAGATGTTTTTGCCATGCTTAACCTCCCTCTATTTCTCGAACGGCATTCCAAGAAGCTCAAGTAAAGCTGCAGCTTCTTCGTCTGTCTTAGCCGTTGTAGTAAATACGATGTTCATACCTTTGATTGTGTCTACATCATCATAGTTGATTTCAGGGAAAATTAACTGTTCCTTGATACCCATGGAGTAGTTACCTCTACCATCAAATGAGTTCTTGCTAACACCCTTAAAGTCTCTTACTCTAGGAAGAGAGATGTTGAAGAATTTGTCTACAAATTCATACATGTTGTCTCCTCTAAGTGTAACTTTTGCTCCTACCGGCATACCCTGTCTAACCTTGAAGTTAGCGATGGATTTCTTAGCCTTTGTAGTTACAGGCTTCTGTCCACTGATTAGAGCCAATTCCTTAACTGCTGTTTCAAGAATCTTAGCGTTTTCCTTAGCTTCGCCAAGACCCATATTAATTGTAACTTTTACTAGCTTAGGAACTTCCATAACATTTTCATAGTGGAATCTTTCCTTTAAAGCTGGGAATACATCGTTCTTATATGTTTCTCTTAATCTTGCTGCCAAAATCTTCTCCTCCTTTCCTAGTCGATTACTTTTCCAGTCTTTTTGTTAACTCTTACCTTCTGGTCGCCATCAATTTTGTATCCAATCTTAACAGCTTCCTTAGCCTTTGCATCGTAGAACATAACGTTTGATGCGTCGATAGGTCCTTCGATGTGCTTGATTTCTGCTCTTTCAGTTCTAGTCTGTTTCTGGTGCTTAGTCTGAACGTTTACACCTTCAACGATGACTCTGTTTTCTTTAGGCATAGCTTTTAGTACAGTACCAGTCTTGCCTTTGTCTTTACCAGTAATCACGATTACTGTATCGCCTTTTTTAATACGCATTCCAGCTACACCTCCTTATAATACTTCTGGTGCCAGTGAAACGATCTTCATGAAGCCCTTGTCTCTAAGTTCTCTAGCAACAGGTCCAAAGATACGTGTTCCAACTGGTGTCTTATCTTCTTTATCTTTAATGATTACTGCAGCATTCTGATCGAACTTAACGTAGCTTCCGTCTGCTCTTCTAGCTCCTTTTTTAGTTCTAACTACTACAGCCTTAACAACGTCTCCCTTTTTAACGACGCCGCCTGGTGTTGCTTCTTTAACAGCACAAACAATTACATCACCAATATTCGCATACTGACGGGAAGTACCGCCTAGAATACGGATACATAAAAGTTCTTTTGCACCTGAATTGTCAGCAACTCTTAATCTTGTTTCTGTCTGAATCA
>JBJESZ010000049.1:11421-47945 GCA_051883055.1 Emergencia sp. | reverse complement strand
ATTGCAATGCTGGCAGTGCCGCTTGTTATAGATATATTTGGAGAAATGAAATGGCAACAATACAGGTTAGAAACTTAAGCTTCGCATATCCTACGGCTACTGTCAGAGCCATAGATAATGTTTCCTTTACAGTTAGTCCATCTGACTTTGTGGTGCTTTGCGGCAAATCAGGCTGCGGAAAAAGCACCCTGCTGCGTCATCTGAAGAAGAATCTGATGCCTTACGGAAGCCTGGAGGGTGAGATTCTCTATGAGGGAAGGGCAGTCGCTGATCTGGATGATAGACTGAATGCATCAGAGATAGGCTTCGTCCAGCAAAACCCGGACAACCAGATTGTCACGGACAAGGTGTGGCATGAGCTGGCTTTCGGACTGGAAAGCCTGGGTTTGGATAACAGAACCATCAAGCGCAGGGTGGCGGAGATGGCAAGCTTCTTCGACATTCAGACATGGTTCAGGAAAAATGTAAGTGAGCTGTCAGGCGGACAGAAGCAGCTTCTGAACCTTGCTTCTATCATGGTGATGCAGCCTAAGCTCCTTATTCTGGATGAGCCTACATCACAGCTTGACCCGATTGCTGCTTCAGAGTTTCTGAAGACCATATACAGGATAAACAGAGAGCTGGGAACCACGATAATAATCTCTGAGCACAGGCTTGAAGAGCTTTTTACCATGGCCGACAAGGTTATGGTAATGGATAAGGGAAAGATCATCGCTTATGATGAGCCCTGGAATATAGGTAATTTTCTTGCAGGAAACAGTGCAGAGGAAAGGCATCCTATGTTTTATGGAATGCCTTCAGTTATGAAAATTTATTCACACTGCAGAGGTGCAGGAGTTCCGGCGTGCCTGCGTGATAATATAGAAATGTCTCCAATAACAATTCGTGACGGCAGGCTATGGCTGGAAAGCTTTCTGAAGGATGATGCCGGGGAAGTATCTGACCGGACAAGTCCGGCATCATTGCAGAAGCAGAGAAATGAACAGGATATGGGTGAAGAGGTTATAAGGGCCAGCGATCTCTGGTTTAAATACAGCAGGGACTCAGGTGATGTGCTCAGGGGGCTGAATCTTTCTGTAAGAAAAGGAGAGCTGTTCTGCCTGCTGGGAGGCAACGGCGCGGGAAAATCAACTACGCTGAAAGCAATCAGCGGCCTTATCAAGCCTCAGAGGGGCAAAATAAAGGTGGATGAAGATAAGGTGGCGATGCTCCCACAGAATCCACAGGCCCTTTTTACGGAGATAACGGTTGAAGAGGAACTGTTGGAGGCTCTGTACTATGAGAAGATGTCCGATGAGGAGAAAATAGACAAGATCGAGTGGGTTTTGATGCTGATGGAAATCGAACACCTGAGAAAATCTCACCCTTATGATCTCTCCGGAGGGGAGCAGCAGCGTCTGGCTATGGGGAAAATCCTTCTGCTCAATCCGGAAATTCTGCTGCTTGACGAGCCGACAAAGGGGCTGGATCCTTTCTTCAAGATAACCCTGGCCGGAGTGCTGAAAAAGCTGACGGCTGCGGGAGTGACCATTTTCATGGTTTCGCATGACATAGAATTCTGCGCGGAATACGCTGACAGATGTGCCATGTTTTTTGATGGGGATGTGGTATCGGAGGGAACACCGAAGGAGTTTTTTGCGGGGAACAGCTTCTATACCACCTCGGCCAACCGTATAGTCAGACGGTGGTTTCCTGAAGGTATAACCTGGGAGGAGGTGGCGGAATGGATAGAAGAAGCCGCGATGAAATAGGGGAGAGATCTGCACGAAAGAGAACCCTGACGGCGGCACTATGCATTTTTGTTCTGATGCCTGCAACCATCGCCTTCAGCACGCTGGTGCTTGACGGATCCAGGTATATGATAACCAGTCTCCTCATTATTGTTTATACTATGATGCCTTTCTTCATGATTTTTGAGAAACGGAGGCCTAAGGCGCGGGAGATTGTTATCATCGCCATGATGACGGCTATAACTGTGGTGTCACACATATTTTTTCACGTGATTATGCCTGTGCAGATAGGGACGGCTCTGGTCATTATCTCGGGGGTTGCGCTTGGGCCGGAGGCCGGGTTTATGGTGGGCGCTCTGGCACGTTTCGTGTGCAACTTCTACATGGGACAGGGTCCCTGGTCGCCGTGGCAGATGTTCTGCTGGGGGCTTCTCGGCTTTCTGGCGGGGCTAACCTTTAACAAGGTGACTGTGAGAAACCGCTACGAGGAACTCGGTGAGGCAGGGCAGGCCGCTGCAGCTGCAGTTCTCGAGGAAAGGAAATCCAGAACCTTTCGCATGGTTATGGGGCCTGTTATGTGTGTTTTGTTCGGTATTATAACAGCCTATGTGACATTTCTCATTGTTCCGGGGAAAGACACTACTTTCTGGGGCTGGAGAGTATATGTCTTTGGTGCGATCGGCCTGCTGTCCGGGGCGCTGCTTCAGCGCAAGAGAATGCCGGTGGATGGCCTGAGTCTGTCCATGTTCACATTTCTGACCACGGTAATTATCTATGGCGGAATCATGAATATGGCGGCTATGTTTACATCCAGCGGAATCCCCGGAAACGACATCAGCTTTAACACATTGCGCATGCTTTATATTTCCGGACTGCCTTACGACCTTTACCATGGCGGGACTGCCGCAGTCAGCATGTTCGTAATAGGAAATCCTATGATTGAGAAGCTGGAAAGGATAAAGATAAAGTACGGGATATACAGGTAGGAATGCAGTGAATACAGAAAAACAGTGATAATAGTGAAGGCCATGCTTCCGGTTTGGTAGTGTGGTCTTTTTGAATGCCGTGATTCTGTCCGGATGGGTTGAAAGTTATGTTGAAAAGCTATTGCGGGATGGGTTATGATATAACTGATTCTGATAAACGAGGAGATTATAAATGACCGAAGAAAAATCCACAGATATAATTCGTGACAGGGAATCTGTGTTTTCTAAAACGTGGGCGCTGGTTCTGTTTGCTTTGATAGCGTGTGCGCTTTGGGGAAGTGCCTTTCCGGGGGTAAAAACAGGGTACGAGATGTTCGGAATTGAAACTACGGGGAGCCGTATACTCTTTGCCGGTTACAGGTTCACTGCTGCGGGAATAATTACACTTATTATCGTGAGCGTGTTTGAGGGGCGCTTTGTAACTATAAAGAAATCCTCTGTGCCGTATATCTTTGCGCAGGGAATGCTGCAGACGACTGTGCAGTACGTTCTTTTTTATATTGGGCTTGCAAATACAACAGGCATAAAGGGATCGGTAATTGATGGGTCTAGCGGGTTCTTTTCAATTATTGCGGCCCATTTTATACTGAGAAACGAAAAAATGTCCTTCAGGAAGGTCGCCGGCTGCGTAATAGGGTTTGCCGGGGTAGTTGTTGTGAACCTGGAGTCCGGAGGAATGACAGGTGGATTTGCTCTCAATGGGGAACTGCTGGTTCTTCTGTCCACAATTGCGTATGCTGTTTCATCTGTGACTCAGAAACTGCTTTCCTCACGAGAAACGCCTAATGCGATTACGGCGTACCAGCTTATATTTGGAGGGATAGTCCTAATTTTGATCGGCCTCTTTACCGGAGGTAGCGTCAAGTGTCCTGATTTCCGTGCCGCCGCACTGTTCGGATATCTTGTGCTTCTGTCAACTGCAGCCTTTACTTTGTGGGCAAACCTGCTGAAACACAACCCCGTGGGAAAGGTAGCCATATTCGGATTCACCATACCCGTATTCGGAAGCATCTTTTCCGCCATATTCCTGAAAGAATCCTTCTTTACGGTGAACAATATTCTGGCGCTGGTGCTTGTGTGCATCGGGATTGTTATAGTGAATTACGAGAAGGGTACGGATTAGACGAATCAGTTTCTGAGTCACATGTAAATCTTCCGATGTTGTATCTTTCAGGCAAATAAAGTATACTATACAGTATAGAGAAATGACTTAACAGGTGGTACAGACCCGATGCAAATAACGGAAAGGAGCCGGAGCAGGTGAGTGATAAGAAGACAAAGAAAATCTCTATCGGCGTTGAAGATTTCAAAGAAATAATCGACAGGAACGGATACTTCGTCGACAAAACACTGATGATAAGAGATGTTATCAGTAGTAATGCCAAGGTGATTCTGTTCACCAGGCCTCGTCGTTTCGGCAAGACATTTAATCAGTTCATGATTCGCCGTTTTTTTGAAGATGAAAGAACACCTCGAGGAGAAAAAATAGACAACGGATACCTGTTTAACGGACTGGCCGTAAGCAGATGCAGTGAGGACATTCTCAGCTTCCAGCAGAAGCATCCGGTGGTTTTTCTGTCACTTAAATCTGCAAAGCAGTCAAGCTACAAACTGGCTTACAATGAATTGAAAAAGAGAATCAGCGAGGAGTTCAAGCGCCATAAATATGTGCTAGATAGTGATGCACTGTCAGAGGATGAAAAGAACTGCTTCAGACAGATAGAAGCAGTTGAAGATGATGACAGTCTGTATCTGGACTCCATTGGATTTCTTTCCAGATGCCTTGCGGCATATCATGGTACAAAAACAATCATTCTTATAGACGAATACGATGTACCTCTGGAAAACGCGTATTTTCAAGGCTTCTATAACGAAATGGTTGGATTTCTTCGATCGCTTTTCGAGTCAGCACTGAAGACTAATCCATATCTTGAGAAGGGAATAATAACAGGATGTCTTAGAATCAGTAAAGAGAGCATATTTACAGGTCTGAATAATCTGGACGTTGATACTGTAATCCACACCCGATTCCCTGACTGCTTTGGATTTACGGAAAATGAAGTCATAGCGCTGCTGCGATACTACAAGCTTGAAGATTGCATGGATGAGGTAAAAAAATGGTATGATGGATACAGATTTGGAAGAACAGAAATATATAACCCGTGGAGTATCCTGAAATATACTGCAGACCATGTGGATAACGTAACGAAATTCCCTTTGCCGTATTGGTCCAACACTTCATCAAACAGCATAATCAGGGAAATGGTAGACAATGCAGATGAGGATACAAAGGCAGAACTGGAGAGTCTTATGGATGGGGGAGTAATTGAAAAACAAATCCATGAGGACATAACATACGAGGACATATACCTGTCGCAGGACAATCTCTGGAACTTCCTGTTTTTCACTGGATATCTGAAAAATACAGGTCAGCGTCAGGAAAACAATAAGGTGTATTTGGAGCTGTCCATACCAAACCTGGAAATCGCCTCAATTTATGAGGATTCCATATCAATGTGGTTTGAAAAGAAAATAGGAAGTTTTGATAGAAGTCCCCTTATCAAAGCCTTGGAAGAAGGTGACTGCCTGACCGCAGAGAATTTTATCAGCGAGCAGCTGATGGACACGATCAGCTACTATGATTATGCGGAGAACTATTATCACGGATTTATGACCGGTCTGCTCAAGGGCTCCGGCAGATACAGAGTCACCTCTAACCGGGAGAACGGTCTGGGAAGACCTGATATTATTTTGACCGAGAAGAAGTTTATGGGACGCGCCATGATTCTGGAACTGAAGGTTGCAGACACCCTTCGGGAGATGGAAACCAAGTGCGAGCAAGCGCTTTCGCAGATAGAGGAGCGGCAGTATGCCAAACCTCTTGAAGATGACGGATATAATCCGATTCTCAAATATGCAGTATGTTTCTTCAAGAAGGGGTGCGTGGTGAAGAAGGCAGAATAGTGTATCAAAACCGACAGATTTGAAAGATGGGATTGGAGGAAAATGATGAAGCTTCTATATGCGGAGGATGAAAGGGCACTTTCTGAAGCGGTGGTGGACATTTTATCCTATCACAAATATATAGTAGATGCGGTGTACAACGGAGATGATGCTTACGATTATGCAAGCTCCGGTGATTATGATGGAATAATTCTGGATATCATGATGCCGGGCAAGGACGGAATCGAAGTGCTTTCATCACTTAGAGAAGAGGGATGCAAGACGCCGATTATGCTTCTTACTGCAAAGACTCAGGTGGACGACCGCATACGAGGCCTGGATGCCGGAGCTGACGACTATCTTCCAAAGCCATTTGACATGGGTGAGCTGCTGGCCCGCGTACGCGCAATGCTTCGCCGCCGTGAGGACTTCCATCCCGATATGCTTTCCTTCGGGGATTTAGTGCTGAACATTCAGTCAAGTACCCTTTCGTGCAGAGGAAAAGAGGTTGTTCTGCCAAAGCAGGAATACCGGCTCATGGAGCAGCTGATGGAAAACCAGAATATATTTTTATCCTCAGAAGATCTGCTGATAAAAGCATGGGGCTACGACGCAGAGACGGACATAAACAGCGTATGGCTATATATCTCATATCTAAGGAGGAGAATTACTGAATTAAAATCCTCCGTAGGAATTGTATCAAAACGAAATGTCGGTTACCGGCTGGAGACGCACCCATGAAGAAAACACTGAGAAAAAAATTCATTATTTTTGCAATGTCAGCTGTTACTGTTCTTCTGGTAGTTTTGATCGGTGCGATCAACTGCTTCAGCTGGATCATTTTGGATCGTCAGTCGGATGATATTCTGCATGCCATTTCAGGCGGAGGGGACAAGCCTTTCCAGTCGCAGCCCGGAGAGAGAGGACCGTTTATGCCGCCGATGAACATGGATACCGTTCAGGCAGCACGAAGCTTCATGGTACGAGTGAATAATAACGGTGAAATTATAGATGTTAATGTGGATCGCATTGCATCTGTAACCTCGGAACAGGCAGCAGAGTATGCAAGACAGGTGGATGAACAGACAGGGAAAATTGATAGCTTTAAATATGAGGAAAAGCGGCTCGGTGAGGAAAGACTTATTTTTTTTGTTGACACGTCGGGACAGATGGGAACTTTTTTGATGGTACTGAGCATATCGGCTGCAATCGGCCTTGTGTGCTGGATGGTGGTTTTGATATTTGTAATCATACTTTCCGGACGCGCAGTAGACCCCATTCTTGCCGCTATGGAAAAGCAGAAGCAGTTTATCACCAACGCCGGCCACGAATTGAAAACACCCCTTGCAATCATACAGTCCAATAATGATGCGGCAACGCTGATTTACGGAGAAAGCAAATATAGTCGAAACATTCGGACTCAGATACAGCGCCTGAACGTGATGATGACCAATCTCCTCACCCTTGCAAAGCTTGATGAGGGGGCAAAGCTGCCTGCAGAGCAGGTTGATATCGGTGATATGATATGTGATATGCTGCCTGCCTTCGAAGACGAGGCGGAGCAGAAGGAGATAGTTTTGATAAAAGATATCAGGCCGAATGTCTATCTTCAGGTTCACAGAGATACCTTTTCTCAGATGATTTCTATTCTGCTGGACAATGCGATAAAATACACACCGGAGGGCGGAATAATAAGTATCGGGGTCAAAACCGATAACGGCCATATAACAGTCACAGAGGAAAATACCTGTGAAATACACAACAAAATTGAGGCGGAGCGGCTGTTTGAGCGTTTTTATCGTGGAGACAGAGCAAGAACCCAGAGCGATGCATCCGGGGGATTCGGAATCGGGCTTTCTGCAGCCCGTGCAATCGCAGAAACCTTCGGAGGTAGTCTGAACGCGGAATATACCGCAGATGACAAGATAAGATTTACAGCGCGATTCTAAAAGCATCGCAAAGACAACTTCAGAAAACTTTCACAAACCTTCCCGTGAACATTCACAATCGGGAAGGTTTTTCTAATGTTCATCATAGGTTCACAACGTATAATAGTGCGAGGAAAGGGGGAATGCCACTTGCAACTGAGGCAATTCAGACATGAAGTAAAGCATGAGATAAGCAACCTTGACATGCTTATTCTGCGGCAGCGACTGAGAGCCGTTATGTCGCCGGACATTCATGCCGAAAACGGCAAATATGAAATACGCAGCCTTTATTTCGACAGTCCCGATGACAAGGCTTTGCGTGAAAAACTTGACGGAGCCGTTACCAGGGAAAAGTACAGGATACGTTTGTACAATAATGATTCTTCGCTCATACAGCTTGAGAGAAAATTCAAGCATTGCGGGCTCGGCTTCAAAGAGTCGGCATCGCTTACTGCGAAGCAGGCGCAGCAGATTGCGTCAGGGGACATCAGTTGGATGGCAGACAGTCCGGATGAGGTTATCCGAGGCTTCTATGCTCGTGCTCGAAGCGAGTTTCTGACTGCAAAGGTGATAGTGGATTACACAAGGGAACCCTTTGTGTTCGGCCCGGGCAATGTGCGTGTGACCCTCGATTACAATATTCGGACAGCGCTGAACTGTACTGATTTACTGAATCCCGACTGTGTCAGTGTTCCCGTCTCCGGTTCGCCATGCATTCTGGAGGTGAAGTGGGATAATTTTCTGCCGGACGTTATTCGTGATACGGTGCAGCTTGGTGATAGGCACTGCACCGCATATTCCAAATACGCAGCCTGTCGGATGTATGATTAAAAATAAAGATATAAGGAGAAATGTAGATTATGACTTTTAGTGATATTTTCAAATCGAGTTTTTTGGAAAATGTATCTTCTATCAGTGTACTGGACATGATTCTGACCATCGTCCTGTCCTTCGGCATAGGAATGTTCATTTTCCTCGTTTACAAAAAAACCTACAGAGGCGTGATGTATTCCGCCGGCTTCGGAACAACGCTCATTGCGCTGACGATGATTACTTCCATCGTTATTCTCGCAGTGACCTCCAACGTGGTGCTGTCTCTCGGTATGGTCGGTGCGCTGTCCATCGTGCGTTTCCGTACTGCAATAAAGGATCCTCTGGATATCGCATTTCTGTTTTGGTCCATCGGTGCCGGCATCATTCTTGCGGCAGGCATGATACCGCTGGCTGTCATCGGAAGTGTATGCGTTGGCACAATTCTTCTGGTGTTCGTCAACAAAACTTCCGGAACCCGTCCATATATGGTTGTGCTCAGCTGCACCGGTCATGACGCGGAAAAGCAGGCACAGGAATTTCTTTCCGGAAATGTGACTAGAATGACGATAAAGAGCAAATCCGCAGTAAAGGGAGCAGTCGAGCTGAACATCGAAGTCCGGCTGAAGGACGATAATACGGATTTTATCAATAATCTTTCCGACATGCCCGGTATAAACAGTGCGATAATAGTGTCTTATAATGGTGATTATATGGGGTAAAATATGTCAGGAAGCAAATATTTTAATCGCGTCGCCGTGATTGTCACGGTTCTGATGCTGGTTCTGACTGTCCTGTTTATGAACGGCAATGCGCTGGGCATCAAGACCTCGACTCATATCATGGGGTACGAAGAGCGATTATTTGACAATACAAAAGTTCATACCATCGATATCGTCATGGACGACTGGGACGACCTTATCGCCAATGCAACAAGCGAGGAATACTATGCAGCTGATGTGGTGATTGACAACGAATCCTATAAAAATGTCGGACTCAGAGCAAAGGGTAATACTTCACTATCCACAGTTGCAGCTCTTGGCAGCGAGAGATACAGCTTCAAAATAGAGTTCGACTGCTATGACAGCACCGGCACCTATTATGGCCTGGATAAGCTGAGCCTGAACAATCTTATTCAGGACTCAACAATGATGAAGGATTATCTGACATACACTATGATGAATGAATTTGGTGTGAACTCGCCTTTGTGTAGCTTTGTTTACATCACGGTGAATGGGGAGGACTGGGGGCTGTATCTGGCTGTTGAAGGTGTGGAAGAAGCATTCCTGGAGCGCAATTACGGGTCGGACTACGGGGAACTGTATAAACCTGACAGCATGAGCTTCGGTGGCGGCCGCGGAAACGGCAAGGATTTCAACATGGAGGATTTTGATTTATCGGAAATGCCGGAAAACTCCGATCAATCTAATATGCCGGAAAACTTCGAACCGCCTGAGAGGCCTGAAAACTCTGATTCGCCTGAGAAGCCTGAAAACTCTGATTCGCCTGGAATGCCGGAGAATTTCGAACCGCCTGAGAAGCTCGGAGAAAATTCGGAACAGACCGGCGGTGAGAAACAGAGCAATTTCGGAAAACAAAGCGGCACGGGCTCTGGGGGTTTTGATGGAGACGTCGGCGGTGGAGGAATGGGCTCGTCTGACGTAAAGCTACAGTACATCGATGATAAAACAGACAGCTACTCCAACATCTGGGATAACGCCAAAACAGAGATTACCACTGCTGACAAAAAACGTCTCATTAAGTCCCTGAAGAAGCTGTCGGGTAACGATGACATCGAATCGGTAGTAGACATAGAGCAGGTGATTCGCTACTTTGTGGTTCACAATTTCGTATGTAACGGCGACAGTTATACCGGTTCTATGATTCACAATTATTACCTGTACGAGAAAAACGGCCAGATGGCCATGATTCCATGGGATTACAATCTGGCCTACGGAACATTTGACGGCGGAGATGCGACTGGTACAGTTAACACGCCCATTGACTCTCCTGTATCCGGTGACTCCTCTGACAGACCGATGCTGAACTGGATATTCGAAAGTGAAGAATACACGGAGCTTTACCATCAGTATTTCGCAGAATTTCTGAACAGTACGGACATTCAGGGAATAATAGACGACGCTTATGACCTGATTGAAACCTATGTAAAAGAAGATCCGACGGCATTCTACACTTACGAGGAATTTGAACAGGGTGTGGAAACCCTTCGACAGTTCTGCAGTCTGAGAAGTGAAAGCATTTCACAGCAGCTGGAAAAGGGTGAAACTACGGAGAACATGAGCTATGTAGATGCTTCATCAATAACTCTTTCTGATATGGGTTCCATGAACAACGGCAAGGGCGGATTCGGCGGAGGACCTGGAAGAACGGAGAATACAGAAGAAGCCGATTCCTCCACATCGGCGGAGAATTTCAATGCGCCGGAGTCACCTGAGAGTTCGGAATCACCGGAAAATTCGGAATCATTCGAGAGCAAGGGTGGAGACAGTGCCGGCGGTGAGAATGGAACGGCAGGCGGTCCGCCGGGAGATTTCGATTCATCAAAACCTCCGGAGGATTTCGATGAGTCTAATGTGCCTGATGGAGCCACACAGCCATCTGCTGGGAGTATGCAGCCGCCTGCCGGAAGTGTGCAGCAACCTGATGGAAGTGCCCAGCCTTCTGCCGGAAGTGTGCAGCAACCTGATGGAAACAGACAGTCACCTGATGGAACTATACAATCTCCAGGCGCAAATGGGGCAGGAGCTACTCAGACTGGCGCAGCAGGATGGATATGGATTGCAGTTTCAGTTCTGATTCTTGGAATAGGGCTGATAGTGGTTAAGTTATATTATCGAGCAAAATGAAGGGATAATTATAATACCAAGAAAAAAACTGACATACAACTGACATACACTTGATTAAATATATATCATAGTATATACTATAAGCTGTAAGGAGGTGTGTTTATATGATGACTGCAAAGCTGTTTGAAAATGGCAGAAGCCAGGCAGTTCGTCTGCCGAAAGAATGCCGGTTTTCCGGTGATGAGGTAATGGTCAACAAGATTGGAGATATTGTTATTCTAATGCCAAAGGAGAGCAAATGGTCTGGATTCCTGAATAGTTTAGAGTTTTTCGCGGACGACTTTATGAGTGATGGCAGAGAGCAGCCCTCAGTCCAGGAGCGTGAATCTATATGAGATACATGCTTGATACTAATATATGCATCTATGCAATTAAGAAAAAACCGCCGACGGTGATACGGAACTTTCTTAAGCACGATCCGGAGGAATTATGCATATCGGCTATTACTTACGCCGAACTGATGCACGGAGTTGAAAAGAGTCGGGAAGTAGAGAGAAATCGAGTAGCATTAACCTTATTCCTTTCGTCCATTGCAATCCTGAAATTTGATAGCTATGCAGCAGAAGAATATGGGAAAATTCGTACTGAGCTTGAAAGAAAAGGAACACCAATTGGAGCGATGGATATGCTGATTGCAGGCCATGCAAGGTCGGAGGGGCTGATTCTGGTCACGAATAATACCAGAGAGTTCTATCGGGTAGAAAATCTGGAAGTTGAGGATTGGGTAACCGAGTAAAACTGAATATCACCTAGATTCCGGTACATTTCGGGAAGTTCGTTGTGAACTTTCCTTTTTTTGACCCTATCCGAGAAGATGTATATTTTGATTTTTTTATACATGTGCCTGATTATTAAAAAAACTTACTAATTTCGCCGCGATTTGCCTGAAATGGCCATGGATTGCCAAGAATCGGCCGCACAATCAGAGCAAGAGTTTCTGATATATACCAGGAGACCACCGCATAACGCCGTTACATAGAGCAAACTGTATCTAGAATCTGTATCTCATGCAATATGTTATAACTTTCTTCGGATCAAACTGTCAGCACCTCATGAAATCAAATAATCTATGAATAAATACTTGTTCAACATAATATTAATTAAAATCCTCATATAGAAATCTTGTTGCATTTTTGCAACTCGGCTGTTTACTATACAAAATTGCCTTATTCGGGCAAAAAGCTCACTTTTTTGCCTATCAAAATGCGAAATCGGGCACGTGCCGTGAGAATAGCACGCCATGACAGATGCTGTCTATCTACCCATATATTTGCACAGAGGTTTACCCTGAAAAACAGGTATTTTTTATTCGACATAAATCAAATTAATTCAGCCGAAGAACATGCCGAACTAACGGGTAAAAATATTGAAATTTCAATGAATTTTGCGAGAAATAAGGTGCGGGAAATGTTGCGGTTTTTTGCATTATTTGGTATAATATAGGAAAGTAAAATTCATTGACGTTTAATGGATTCAGAGAGAAATTTCATGAGAAGGAGAAACGTTATGGCAAACCACGAATTGCTGAAATTAACAGCGCATCAAGTAAAAGAAGGACATTATGATAAAGCGATCTTATCTGTAGGTTCATGTGAATGTCACGGGGAACATCTGGCTGAAGGCACCGATACAATGGTATCATATATGCTCAGCTGCAGAATTGCGGATAAGGTTGACGGGTTACTGGTTTTACCACCGATAACAGTTGGCTACAGCGCACACTATGACACATTCCCATTTACCCTGACACTCGGTTATGACACTGTAACTCAAGTTATTTACGACATGATTGAATCAGTTATTCGAAATGGCATAACAAAGATATTCCTGATGAACGGTCATGACGGAAATATTGCACCATGTGAAGTAGCTTCAAGAAAAATCAAGGAAAAATATCCGGAAGCAAAAATTGCCGCACTTCCTGCATGGTGGACTACTGCAGGCGAAGTATTACCGGAAGGCACCTTTGAGGTGTGGAATGGAGGCGGACATGCCGGTGAGGGTGAAAGCTCCATCGCTTATTACCTTTATCCACAGTGGAATGAGCCGGAGCTTGCTGAATGTGTTATTCCGGACAACCTTCCACCTTACGTTGATGTAAAGTGGGATTTCGCAGAAATTACAAATACCGGACAGACCGGCGATGCTACAAAGGCTACAGCTGAAAAAGGTGAGCTGATGACAAATGCTCTGGTAGACTGCGTTGCTGATGCTCTTAAGAAGTTGGATGCCTGCGACTGGGATTACAGAACAAGCTGTATGAAATAGAAAGATGTGCGAGTGCTTTGACGGGTACTTAGAATTAATTGAAGTTGAATTGAAAAACCGGAAGGGAGAGACAATGTGTCTCGAACCTTCCGGTTTTTCTTTAGGTACGTTATATTAGTTCAGTGATAATTTCGTCGTCACAAAGCACCACGCTGCTCTCTATGAGATGTTCGAGCTGCCTGATGTTCCCGGGATAATCTCGTTCCATAAGTGTTTTCATTACAGAATCGGATACACCCCGGACGTTTCTCGAGTGCTTAAGATTTGATTTCCTGATAAAGCAGTTTACGTAGTCCGGAATATCCTCCCTGTGATCCCTCAGAGGAGGAATATTGATTCGCACCACGTTCAGCCTGTAGAACAGGTCTGCTCTTATGTATCCCTGCTGAACGAGCAGCTCGGGATCCTCATTTACTGTAGTGATTATTCTGGCATCTACACTCTGCTCAGAAAGCCCGCCGACTCTTCTGACGCATCCCTCCTGAATAGCTCGAAGGAGTTTTGACTGAAGATGAAGAGGCATGCTGTTCAGCTCATCCAGAAGCAGGGTTCCGCCGTCAGCCTGCTGGAATATTCCCGGGCTTGAGACAGCGCCAGTGTAAGCACCTTTCTCAGTTCCGAAAAAGATTCCCTCAAACAGGTTAGCCGGAATTGCGCTGCAGTTCTGACCGATGAAGACACCATCCTTTCGGCTGCTGAGATTATGTATCGCACGAGCGAAGAGCTCCTTCCCCGTGCCGGTTTCACCGTAGAGCAGAACAGGCGCATCGCAGGAAGCAGCCTTCCTTGCGATGGCCAGCTGTTTCTGCATCAGAGGGTGATTACCGATTATATCATTCAATGTCACTTTTTTTGTACTTGATATCATAGTCGTTAAGTTTTCTGTATAAATTTTTCTTTGCTATCTGCATTTCTTCGGCTGCTTTTGCGACGTTTCCACCGTGCTTTTCCAGAACACCGGTGATGTACTGTTTCTCAAAAGCACGGGTCTTGCCCTTAAGGGATTCCTCGACGTAGGCACCTGAAGAGGAGAGTATCTCCTCCGGTATGCAGCTTACCGGAAGAACTCCGTTTTCTGCAAGAACCACCATTCTCTCGATAATATTCCTCAGTTCCCTGACATTGCCCGGCCAGTCATAGCTCTGGAAGATATGGAGAATATCATCGTCCAGAGGAGCAATTCTCTTTTTGAGCTCATTGGAGTAGTAGTTCACAAAGTAATCGCAGAGAGGCTTTATATCAGCCTTTCTTTCGCGAAGCGGTGGAATATCGATAGGTACGATGCTGATTCTGTAGTACAGGTCGTCTCTGAACAGGTTATCCTTTATGGCCTGCTTCAAATCACGGTTGGTTGCAGTTATCAGTCTGAAGTCACTTTTTACTGTTGCGACGCCGCCCACCCGGTTGAACTCCTTTTCCTGAAGAACTCTCAGAAGGCGGATCTGCATGTTAAGGCTGAGCTCGCCGATTTCGTCCAGAAAGATTGTCCCTCCGTTTGCAGCCTCAAACTTTCCTATATGCTGTTTTTCTGCACCTGTATATGCGCCCTTTTCACTGCCGAACAACTCATTTTCAATTAAGTTTTCGTTCAGTGCCCCACAATTGACACATATAAAGGGCTTGTCTGCTCTGGAGCTGTTCATATGAATAGTATGGGCAATGATCTCCTTGCCTGTACCGGTCTCACCTGTAATGTGAACAGAGGACTCAGTTTTACCAATCTTGCAGGCCATCTCGTATACACGCTTGCCTGCCTCAGATGCTGTGATAAAAACCCTTTCTCCGTTGGCATCCTGAAGCTGCTCCTTCAGCAGGGTGTTTTCGGATTTTACAGTGGATAATTCGGCAGCCTTTTTTATCATGCTGATAAGCTCATCGATGTCCGCCGGTTTGACAACATAGGAAAAAGCTCCTTTCTTAACCGCGTCGACGGCTCCCTGTATGGAACCCTCGGCCGTAAGCATGATAACCTCTGTTCCGGGGTAGTTGCCCTTTACGAATTCCAGAAGCCGCATGCCGTTCATCTTCGGCATTATAATATCTGAAACGACAACAGAAAAGCTGTCTTTTTTCATGGCTTCAATGGCGTCCATAGCGCTACTGCATGCCACCACATCAAAACCCTTTAATTCGAAAATCCTTTCATATACTTCCAATAATTTTATGTCGTCATCAATCAGCAGTACCTTTACCATCCTCCTCATCCTCCTTTTCGCTCTTAGGTAAATCAATCGTAAAAGAGGTCATTCCGTTTTCTGGTTCTGAAACGTTTATTGTTCCATTGAGTCCGTCCACCAGCTGCTTGGTAATCCACAGACCTATGCCGTGGCCTTCCTCCTTGGCAGTAATAAACGGTTCAAATATACTTTCCTTGTCGGAAAGTGCTATTCCTCCCGCGGTATCTGTTATTGTAATAGATACGGTATCCTCAGTTTCAGCAGCGGTAATAATGATTTTTCCCTCTTCTGTGAACTGCTGGATCGCGTTCAGAATTATATTCTGCAGAATTACCTTGAGTGCGGATCTTCCGCTTGAATTTATATAACAGTCATTGGAGACATCCATCTCCACAGTGATACCCTTGGATATCATTTCCTTCTTCGCAAGAAGAAGAATCTGGCTGATTACTGTCCTGATATGGATAGCTTCCACACCGAAATCGTCCATTTGAGAATAATCCAGGAGAGTATGAATAATGTTCTCGGCATCCATTACTGCATCCTTGATTGTTTTCACTTCCTTACTGTTTTCTTCAGTCGTTATTCCAAGTATATATGTTGCTCCGTTGATAAGAGCAAGAGAGTTTTTCAGCTCATGAACGATAGCTGCCGCAAGCTGTCCTACGCCTGCCATCTTTTCTATCTGCTGAAGCTCCTTTTCGATAAGCACGTTCTTAGTGATGCAGGCACTTGAAATAACAACGCTGGTGATTGTCAGCTCGTTGAATACAGGATAGTAGGAAACTCTGTACACTTCGCCGTTCAGAACTATCTGTTCTTCATAGCTTTCCATGGTGCGGAGAACTTCATCGATTCCTCTCTTTATTATTTCCCTTGGAAGGATATTTTTATCCTGTGCTTTTAGCTCAACATTCCCGTCCAGATCGGAAATCATCAGAGTCTCGTCGATGGAAGCCATTATAATGGACAGTTCTCTGTTTCTCTCCAGAAGGTTGTCGGTGTATTCCTGAATACTCTTGTTCATAGTCTGAAAGGCCTTGTTCAGACTTGAAATCTCGTAAAACACTGATGAGTCCTCAGTATTATCCTCTGCAAATCTGAAATTTCCCCCTGCAATCTGCTCTGACTGATGCATCAGTCTTTTCAGAGGACGAGAAATGTACAGATACAGAAGACCGGCACAGATAATAACGAAAGCGATATCAATGATGATAATGATCCAGATGCCGGTTATATCCATAAGCTCGCTTGCCTTGAATTCGTCCATGTCTATTTCTAGGTAGAGAACAGAGTCAAAGCCTTCAACTTCCGTATAGACAAGCATCTTCGAACCGTTGTCTGTGTAGAATGAAATACCCGTTTCGCCCGAAAATGCCTTTCTCATAGCCTTCTCCTTAGAGACTGTCATGTCTTCCATCAGCACGTTCATATTCAGTTTTTCACCCTGCTCGGCGGTTATATCAGAATAGTCGCTGTGGTAGATAACATTTCCTTCCTTGTCTGCCCAGCATACCTTTCCTGTATCCCAAACCATAAAGTCCCCAAAGAACATTCTCTGAACTGCGCTGACCGATACATCGATGGAAACGACGCCGAACAGCTCTCCATCAGTATCATATACAGGTCTGGAGCAGGTCTTTACCCAGCCCTTGCCGAGATAGTCGTAATAGATTTTAGTCCATACCACCTTCTTATCAGGGTTGTTCTTTTCATCTGCAATCCTGTAGAAATCATCAGCAACCTGAGCATGAGCACCGTTGTAATAGTCCGGAAGACTGGTATAAGGAGTGCAGCGCAGAATATTGTCCTTCGTAACGATGTAGGTCCATGTTACAACATCATTTTCCACAATCTTGCTGAAGGACTTGTCCAGCCGCTCAGTGGCATTGATTTCACGTATGAGCTCCGGAGTAAGCCTGGTCGTATTCGGTCTGATAGCATTGCTCTGCTCCTCATCCGATTTGCTGCTGTTCTTAGCGCGCACAAGGGTATTGTCCTCGATAATCTCATAATCTGGTGATAATGTCTGAGACTGTTCATTCATCAGCTCATTTTCCATGGTAAGTCCAAGAAGCTCGGCATTACTTTCGATTTTGTCGAATACATCAGCTATGCAGACGCCCTTTTCCTTTACCATTCCGAGAATGCTGTCCCTTGCACTGTCCAGATTGTCGCTCTGGGCGCGGGTAAAGGAGTACCTTGAGAACAGGAACAGAGAGATAATGTTCAGTATAAGAAATAATAAAACGATGTTTACAACCAGGGATTTTGATTTCACTTTTTTCATATCCGTCTTTCTATAGTATACACACCATTATATTACAAGCCCGGAGAGAATCCAGGCTTGTAATAATTTTATTTCTTTTGGAGAATCTATTATTAAATAGATGACTGATTATCCTACCAGTTCATTTGCTTCCTCTTTAGAAACAGTGTCCGGGTTCAGAACAACCGGAGCCCATTCAGCAGGATTCTTCTTCTGCATTGATTTTGCGTAGCCCCAAAGAATCAGACCTACTGCAAGATAAATTACAAGTACGATCCATTCAGCCTTGCCCATTGCTGTTCCGTTAGTCCACAGAATCCATGCGCAGAACAGGATTCCGATTATTCCCATCAGTGCGCCAGCCTTTGCCTTGTAAGGTCTATCCCATTCAGGGTGAGTCTTTCTCAGCTTCAGGAATGAAAGTGTAACAAGCAGATATACGAATCCGGCTGCTACTCCGTAGATTACGTAGATATAGTTTACCCATGCTTCCGGAGCGAAGATTGTGAAATAAACTGAGAAGATACCTACGATCAGGTTTGCGAACTGAGGCTGACCGTGCTTATTAAGCTTTGCAAATCTTGCTGTCATCTGGTGCTGCTTAGCTGCTCCGTAAAGGATTCTTGATGCTGACAGCCAGAATGATGAAAGAGTTGTGATACAAGTCAGTACACCCATGATTACGATAAGTACTCCCAACCAGTGAAGACCGATGTAGTCAGCAACCTTAGGGTCTACGATATTTACTTCGTTAATCCAGTCTAAGGATACGATACCGCCGATAGCAACTACTGCAAGGCCATATACTAAAACTGTGCATCCAAGAGCACCAACGAAAGCCTTCCACAGGTCTTTCTTAGGGAAGTTAGCTTCTTCTGAAAGCTGAGGAATAAGGTCGAATCCTACGAACTTCATGATCAGAAGACCGATACCTGCAGTATATCCATTGAATCCGTTAGGGAACCATTCGATATTAGCAAAGCTCCACTTTCCGCTTAAAATGAAGATGATGTCAGCAACTACTGCTACAACGAGTGTACTCCAGAAGAATGCGTTCTGAAGTCGTGTCAGCAGCTTCAGCTCGAAGTTGGTCAGGAAGTACCAGAGTACAAGCAGAACTGCTGCTATTATTTTTATCTGTGTAGTTGTAATAGGGAACAGATATCCAAGCATGGATGCTATACCCATTGATACTGTAGGCATTGCCATAATGTACAGCAGCATGATTATCCAGCAGGATGCAAAGCCTGTGTTAAATCCGAATGCGTTTGTAATCCAGATATTCTGACCGCCTGCATAAGGCATCATACTTGTTAATTCTGTGTACATAAAGCAAAGTGGTAAGATAAGGATTGCGCAGGTCAGAAGTGACAGTGCAGCACCGCCGCCGCCAACTTCAAACCAGTATTTGATTTCTACCATCCAGGCTGCTACCATTCCGCCGGCAGCCATAGCAATCATTCCAGGTAGACGGATTGCTTTTCTTAAACCGTTATTGTCCATAATTTCCTCCAATTAATGATAAGTGCGTTAACTTTTGATTCCCTGTAAAGGGTGATAAATTAAAGATTCTTTTCGATAAGTGCAATTGTTTCATCAGTGGAAAGAACATCGCAGTAGATTACGCTCATAATCTTAAGCTCAGCATCATGCAGTTCCATGCTGCCTGCTGCACATGCGTCTTCTACGCAGATTACCTTGTATCCTGCATCGGCCAGTCCTCTTACTGTGGATGCAACACACTGGTCTGTAACGATACCTGTAACTACTACTGTTTCAATTCCCATGAACTGAAGAAGCTGCAGGTAGTTAGTTCCTGTTGTTACACTGTCTGTAGTCTTGTTTACAACGATTTCATTTTCCTGAGGTGCCAGCTCGTCAACCATCTGTGCTGCATAGCTGTTGACCGGAAGAAGCATTCCATTCCATCCCTCGGACTTCTGAACAGGTGAACGGTCCTCACCGTCTTCACGAAGACATGCGATTCTGCCGTATGTAACTGTAAGTCCATTTTTTCTAAAGAAGTCTAACAGCTTCTTGTTGTTTGGGATAACGATATCATCCAGTCTGTCGTGGAAAGGAATCCATCTGTCCCACTCACCCGCTTCCTTGAACTGAAGTGCTTCGCCGAAATCTCTTAATACGAATTCGTTTTGCAGGTCAACAAGCAGGAGAGCAGTCTTTTTTGGATCGATCTTTGGTTCTTCAACTTCTCCGATTGTTTCATAATAGAAGTTTAAAAACTTGTCTTTTACTTTCATTTCGGTTACCTCCCTGTATAATTAACTGCAAATATAAATAGCATGGTTCGTGCCAACGGAAATCCTGCAATAAAAAAACAGGCACAAACATTGAATTTTCAACATTTATACCTGCACATCATATTTATGGAATTATCAGGGATTTTTACCAAAAGGTAAACTTTTGTCGAATATTGTTACCTTAAAGTGAATCAGTATTCAGCCCTTCATATCCGCTGAGAAGCGGTTTCAGGACCTTGCGTATTTCCGCACAGCCGCCCTCGGTATCACTTTCGATGTTAAGTGGCATAATAGGGTCGTGAAGTGATTTGCGAAGCAGGAACCAGCCTGACAGATTAGGCAGACTGAAGTTAACTCTTATGCCTTCGTAATTAGGCGATACGAGGCTTGCGCCCTTAATCTGGCCTGATTCAAACAGATTGCTGAGCTCGGCAAGAACGGTATCTCCGTAGGAACCGAAATCTTCTACAGTAATAGGAAATCTTATTTCTTCTGCTTCTCTAGGCTGTTCCAGAGAACTTAGAACGGCAGAAATCGATGCACCGGACTGCTTCAGTCTGGCAGCTTTGATAACAATCTTGGTAGCCAGGTAGGCGCCGTCGTCAAGGAAGTAGTTTTCCTTAAATGCTCCGTGACCTGAGGTTTCGATAGCCAGCTGGCTGTCTATTCCGGAATTGTTAAGCTCGATGGCTTTATTTATAACGTTTCTGTAGCCGCGCTTGAAGCGAAGGTGCTTCAGACCCAGGCATTTTTCCAGGAATTCGGTAAGCTGATTGCTTGTAATGCTGTCTGTAACAACTGTAGTTCCGGGATGCTCGATGGCAATAAGGGCAGCTGCCATTGCAACGATAGCGTTTCTGTTAATTTCGTTTCCGTTTTCGTCAACAGCTGAGGAACGGTCAACGTCAGTATCGAAGATCAGACCTAAATCTGTACCGGAAGCTTTTACCTTATCACAGATGGACTTCATAGCAGCCTTGTCTTCCGGATTTGGTGCATGGTTAGGAAAGTTTCCGTCCGGTACAAGGAACTGACTGGAGGAAACATCTGCACCCAGGGGCTCGAGAACGTTGACTGCATAGAATCCGCCGGAGCCATTTCCTGCGTCCACGGTAATCTTCATACCCTCAAGGGGATGTTCGCCGGCGCCCACGCCTTCTATTATCAGCCTGCGAAGGTGTGAAGCATATGTATCTATCAGAGGAATTCTCTTTACCTCTTTTGGAGTAACGGGAACCATGGAATTCAGAATTGAGTCTGATTCAGCAAATGTGATAATGTCTGTGATATCTCCTTTTTCCAGACCGCCGTTTCTACTGAAGAATTTAAGTCCGTTTCGGTTCCATGGAAGGTGGCTTGCCGTAATCATTACAGCACCGTCGCACTCATACTCAGGGAATACTGTTGACATGAACATAGCCGGAGTAGATGAAATATCTGCATATAGGACCTGAGCACCCTTAGATGAAGCGGCATCAATAAAGGTATCAGCGATTGCTTCACCTGAAAGCCTTGGATCACGTCCAACTGCAATAGTTAAATCAGCGGGGCTCCTGCCGGTAGAGTTTGAAAGCCAGTAAAGAAACCCCAGTGCAAGTCTTTCGACCGCTGTCCCGGTAAGGTTTACGGACTGTCCTTCCACACCCTCAAGAGCAACTCCTCTAATGTCGCTGCCGTTCTGCAGCTTTGAAAAATCATATTTAGGCATTTTGAAATCTCCTTAGTTGTTTCCTGTATTATCCTACTTTGTATTATATTTTATGAGACTGAAGAAGGCAAGGCATATTACAAACCAGTAGAAGGTGTAGAGCGGGCAGATCTGACCGAGAATGTTGGCGAACCTGTCAGAGTAATCCCATACATCCCATTTGAACCAGATGTTGACCACAATGCCTACGACAAACTCGTATACGGTTACGATAAGAGCACCGAGAAAGGCAGCTGCCGGAAGAGACAGCTGGCTGAAAAAGGGCAGCAGGTAATAGAAGGTCAGTACGATTGCTCCGCCTGTCAGAATCATACTCCAGTGTGTATATCCTCTAAATGTCAATTCAAGGAAACCATAGAAGGTTCCGCCTAAAACAAATACTACAATATCCATAGATTTAATATCTGTTTTTGCGGTTTTTTTATGCACAAATTGAGATGAATGGCCATTGGTTTTATGTTACAATAATGTGTAACAATGGGAGGTAAAGGGAAATGAGGATGCGGAAGATAAAACTTGCGCTCCTTGTTATAGCCGTTGGGATTATGCTATATTCTTTATTCAGGCTCTGTATGGGCCTGTACAGTTACTACAGGGGTCAGGAAACCTACGAAATGTTGGGGACGGCTGTGACTGTGGAGAAGCACAGTGATGACGAAAACGATGGAAAAAAGAATTCCATTTCAGTTGATTTCAGGACACTGAAAAAAGAGAACCCGGATGTGAAGGCATGGCTTTATTCTGAGAAAACACCGATAAACTATCCGATTGTTCAAGGTGAAGACAACTCGAAGTATCTTACGCAGATGTATAATCTGGAATGGAACGGCTGCGGTGCTATTTTTATAGATTACAGATGTGAGAATCCTTTTGAGGATTTTAACACTATAATATACGGTCACCGGATGAAGGATAACAGCATGTTCGGGACCTTTGGCGAATACAGGGAACAGAAGTATTTCGACAGCCATGATACCATGCTGCTTGCGACGCCGGACCGTTCATACAGGGTGGAGCTCTTCAGCGTGGTTACTGTACCGAGAGACAGTGAACTTTACCGAAGGGGTTTTGATAACGAATCGGAGAGACAGACATACCTGAAGGAAGTAGATGCCCTCAGCGAAGTGAAAACTGACGTTAAAGTTACGCCGGAGGACCGGATTGTAATGCTGAGCACATGTACTTATGAATATGAGAATGCAAGACTTGTAATATACGGAAAACTAGTGGAGGTAGAATGATACTTATATCTGCAGAAAACATTAAGAAAAGCTATACGGAAAAAAGACTTCTGGAGAACATCAACCTGACCATCAATTCAGGCGACAAAATCGGATTGATCGGTGTGAACGGAAGCGGAAAATCCACTCTTCTGAAGATAATCGCAGGAGTTGTAGATGAGGAGGGCGGCACCATCACGACCTCCAATCAGCTGATGAAGGCTTATCTGCCGCAGAATCCGCCATATGACGGTAATCTGACGGTGATGGAGCAGGCTATGGAGTATGCGGGGATGCAGCACCTGCCCTGCGAGGAATACGAGTGCCAGAGCATGCTGACCAGGCTGGGAGTCTATGATTTTTACGCAAAGATGGAGACTCTGTCAGGAGGACAGCGCAAAAAGGTTGCGATTGCGGCGGTGCTGGCCTGTGAAAGCAATCTCCTGATTCTGGACGAGCCGACGAATCATATGGACAGTGACATAATAACCTTTCTTGAGGATTTTCTCATAAGGTATAAGGGCGCAGTGTTCATGATCACGCACGACAGATATTTTCTGGACAGAATCTGCAATGTGATTGTGGAGATTGAAAACGGTGTGCTGTACTCATATGAAGGAAATTATGACTATTATCTGACCACAAAGGCTTCCAGGAAGGAAATGGAACTTGCCACGGAGCGAAAGCGGCTGGCTATATATAAGAAGGAACTTGCATGGATAAGGCGCGGTGCGCAGGCCCGTACCACTAAGGCAAAGGGAAGAATTCAGCGTTTTCATGAGCTTGAGGATGCCAGGCTGGAAATCGACGACTCTTCTATTGAAATGTCTTCTGTGTCCAGTCGTCTGGGCAGAAAGGTCATTGAGATAAACGGAATTTCCAAGGCCTACGGTGACAGGCAGCTGATCAGGGACTTCGAGTACGTGCTTCTGCGTAACGACAGGGTCGGCATAGTTGGACCTAACGGCTGCGGCAAGACTACCCTTCTGAATATGATTATGGGTAACATTGAGCCCGATGAAGGATGGATTGACCGCGGCGAGACGGTTAAAATAGGCTATTTCTCTCAGCACAACGAGGGACTGGACGAGGATGCCCGACTTATCAAATTCGTCTCAGACATTGCAACCAATATCAAAACCAATGATGGATACGTTTCCGCTTCTCAAATGCTGGAGCGTTTCCTCTTCCCGCCTCATATGCATTCTGTGCTGGTAAAGCATCTTTCCGGAGGCGAGAAGAGAAGGCTTTATCTTCTGAGCGTTCTGATGAAGGCTCCCAACATTCTGATTCTTGACGAGCCTACAAATGACCTGGATATTAACACTCTGACCGTGCTGGAGGACTATCTGGACGACTTTGAGGGAGCTCTTATAGTGGTTTCTCATGACAGGTATTTTCTTGACAGAACAACCCGGAGAACCTTTGCCTTCGAGGAGGGTGGTCGCATAGGCAATTACAACGGCAGCTACAGTGACTACAAGCTGAAGAAGGATGAAGAGGCAGAGTTGAGAAAGCAGGCGGCTAAGGCAGAGCGAAAGGCTGCCGGGACGTCGGCATCTGGAGGTTTTGATAACGGGAATGCGGCTGAGGGAGCCGGACAATCGGTGACCTCAGGACGTGATCCTAACCGCACGGCGCCGAAAAAGCCGAAGTTTACCTATATGGAACAGAAAGAGTATGAGACCATAGATGATGACATCGCGGCTCTGGAGGATCGTCTTGCTGAAATTGATAAAGAGATGGCCCGGTGCGGAAGCGACTACGGCAAGCTTCAGGAGCTTTACGCTGAGAAGGACCGCACGGAAGAAACTCTTATGGAGAAGATGGAGAGATGGGAGTACCTCAACGAAATTGCAGAGGCTATTGCTAATTTTAAGAAGTAGAAAAACTAGTGCATTAAGGAATGTTAAACTATTTAGGAGGTGTACTATAAATGAATAAATTTATCGAATATCGTAGAGAGTTTCATCATTACGCAGAATTGGGATGGAGAGAAATCAGAACAAGTGCGAGAATCGCTGAAATACTGGAAAGCATGGGTTATAAGGCTTTGATGGGTCCAGACGTTGTAAATGAAGCTTCCATCACCTTTGAAATGCTAAGTGATGAAGAAAAGAAAGCAGAGATGGAAAGAGCTGTTGCACAGGGTGCAAAGCCTGAATATGTTGAACGCACAAAAGGATATCCCGGTGTAATCGTTGAGCTTGACACCGGAGTGGAAGGTCCGACGACGGCATTCCGTTTCGACATAGACTGCCTTCCGTATGATGAACCGCAGAAGGAGGGCTTCAGACCTTACGACGAGGGCTACATCTCCTGCAACGATCACTGCGTTCATGCATGCGGTCACGATGCACACGCTTCCATCGGTCTTGGCGTTGCATCAAAACTCATTGAGATGAAGGATCAGCTGAAGGGTAAGTTCAGAGTAATCTTCCAGCCTGCAGAAGAGCGTTATCACGGGGCACAGGCTATCGTGGACAATGGCCACCTGGACGACGTGGACTATTTCCTTTCTGTACATATGGCACTGACCGGCGAAGGATATCCATTGCCGTCAAACAGCATCTGCTGCGGATGCAAGGACTTCCTGAGTGACGATCAGCTGGACGTTACATTCCACGGAAGAGAGGCTCATCCATGCGGTGCTTCCCAGGAGGGAAAGAACGCATTACTTGCAGCTTGTACAGCAGCACTTAACATTCACGCCATCGCTCAGCACGAGGCAGGTATGTGCCGCGTTAATGTGGGGATTTTGAACGCGGGAGAAGCTGTAAACACAATTGCGGGCAAAGCCTTCATGAGCATCGAATACAGAGGCTCAACTCAGGAGGTTGCTCAGTACGCAAGAAAGCGCGTAATCGATATTCTTGACGGAGCTGTAAAAGCCTATGATATGGAATATACAATGGATGACCTGGGAGAAATCCCTGCGGCAGCAAGCGACGATGCAATTATGGAAATCGTTCAGCGTGCAGCAGAAAAGACTCCATGGTTCTCAAAAATCTACTTTGAAGGCAGCGTAGGCGGAACTGACGATGCATCTGTTATGATGAACAAGGTGCAGGAGCACGGCGGTCTGGCTACATATATCGGAATCGGATGCGATACAACTCAGCCGCTTCACAATGCAGAGTTCGACCTGGACGAGGATTCAATTCCGGCAGCCATCGAAATGCTGATTCACGCTGTCGAAGAAATTAACGGAAAATAAAAAGAAAATATTGTCTCTAAAATAAAGCCAATATGAAATGGTGACTTTATAAACTGTAAGCATATGCAGTTATGAGGTCACCTTTTTAGTTTACTAGGAAATATCGATATTTCCTAGTAAACTAAACAATGACATCTTCAGCAAATGAAAATGTTATTGTTAGAGCCCAGCATATTGAACCAACGTGGTTGATTTAACCGGACGCTAACATCGTCACATGTGAAAGCGCATAACAAATTAAGGGGTATGTCCCTTCTTTTTTGAGTTATTTATTTAAGAAATAGTCCATGTTTTAGTTCATCTTTTGTTTTTGCCGCTCCTTTTAGAACAGCAAATAAACCAAAAGACATCAACCGAATTTCGCGGTTGATGTCGACTGATTAGTAATTAAGTTCGTTTATGAACATCTCTATTCTTTTCGGCTGTTTTGCTTGTAATGCTTTTTCAGGCAACCTATCTGACACAATCTTATACCATGATTTATCAAAGCCAATAGCTTTTAATATTGTTGTCTTATCAATCTGATCTGGCTGTCGAATTGAAATATGCAACCTTTCTTGAGGTATTTTTTCAATTATCGTAAATTGGCTGCCTCCTGGCTGCCAAGTAAACTTATGTTGTCCAGATTCTTTTTCAAATCCTTCAAGATTTCCACGTTTATTCCATTTGAAGATATATAATTCGGGATCATATCTGACAGTGTCAAATTCAAAAACTAAATAATCTTTATAATCTTTTGATTTTACCAAAACCACTGTTCGTACAAATTTGAACACTTGCCTCACTGCCGAAACTCTTTCATTCCAAATCCGCAAAACCATTTTTCCTAACTCATTAGGGTCAACTTCTGAATAATTATCAACGCCAAAACTATATGTAACTGCATTTCTGCCACAGATCAGCCTTACTTTATCTTGATGTTCAATATCTGTCTGTCCAAAAACTGTTTTTGCACCCCAGCAGCAATTATCTAATACAACATCATCTAGACCAACATTTGATGGTTTCCATTCTGCCCCGACACATTCTGCAAATATTTGTTCCCATTCATTTCCTTCCAGTGACATACTTTGCTTTGTCGCAATCATGTACACAATATTCTCAGCTAAAGTCTCAACAAAAGAAGCGGGGAACTTATTTACAGCGAACGGGGCAACTGCCTTATTTACCGTTCTTAATCTCGGTTCAGTCATGTGCCTCATCCCTCCATACAATATTATACCAAGTAATTTTAACACATTTATCCTTAAAATGCCATTGGAATAAATCTTTCTATTACCATTGCAACCATATCAACAGGAATGGCATTGCCTGCTTGTTTCCTTGTTTGACAGTCAGAAACAACTATTTTGAAATCGTCTGGGAAACCCTGTAAACGTAACATTTCTCTAGGGGTTAGTCTTCTTTCTCCATTAACTAATAAATAATTGTAACTTGCCCCTGCTCTTAATGCACAGCTATATGGATAAGAAGAAATGTTTCCGGACTTGTTCTCGTGCCATATTGATGGATAATCTTTCGCTGTATGCATAGCTTTTCGTTTCGCTACAATCTCAGGTGAAGCGTAATGCTTTGGATCTACATTTTCCTCAAGAATATCATTTAACGATTTTGTTTTATTTACTGTGAATTTCCAATCCATTTTAAATGGCTTTTTAGATCCCACTATAATAATTCGCTCTCTTTTTTGTGGAAGTCCGAAATCAAGTGCATTTAACAAGTGATAATCCACGTGATACCCCAATTCATCCCTTAATGTTTCCAGAATAGTCTGTAACGTTCTTCCTCCATCATGGCTTGCAAGATTTTTTACATTTTCAAGCACAAATGATTGAGGCTGTTTTTCCTTAATAATTCGTGCAATATCAAAAAATAACGTTCCCCTTGTCTTGTCTTCAAATCCTTTCATTAGGCCACAAATTGAAAATGCTTGGCAAGGAAACCCGCCAAATAACAGATCAAAATCAGGTATTTCTTTTGCGTCTACTTTTGTAATATCTCCCATTGGTTTTTCCCCAAAATTAGCTTCATACGCTTGCTGTGCATATTTATCGATATCACTACTAAAGACACATTTCCCAGTTATATCCAAATTATCAAATGCTTTTTGACTCGCGTATCTAAAACCGCCAATACCGCAAAATAAGTCAACGTATTTTAATGGTTTAGGATAAACAGTGGGTTTAGTATTCGATACATCAAAAAACAATTTGTTTATGTCCACATTCAAGGCAGTAGATATTCTAAAAGCCACCTCTACAGAAGGATTTGCAAGCTGATTTTCTACATTTGATAGGTATTTTCTGCTAATTCCAACAAATTCCGCTAATTGTACTTGTGTAATATTTCTTTCTTTCCTGATTTCCTGCACCCTATTCATTTAAGCGTTTCCTCCATTTTTGTGAACTATCATACTCAAAATATTATATTATGCTTATATAAATATGTCTATTACTTTTTGTAATTAATTCCTATTGAAGCACCAGTTCTATGATGTTTGCAAAAAGCAAGTAAACCTAGATTATGTCAGATTAACGTTGAAAGACTTGAAAGCCTGATTACAGAGAAGACGAAGGCTCTGATAATCAACAGTCCAAGTAACCCTATCGGCAACTGCCTGACAGTGGAAACTATGAAAAAAATCGGTGAGGTTGCCGAAAAGCACGATATCGTCGTAGTTGCTGACGACATCTACACGGCCTTCAGCTATCAAAACCCATTCGTGCCTTTCGCTTCGCTTCCGGGCATGAATGAGAGAACTATCGTGCTCAACTCTTTCTCAAAGAACTTCACCATGACAGGATGGAGAATCGGAACCATTATCGCACCTGCAGACATTATAAAGGTAATAAGCAGATCAATGAGAATGTTATTTTTACAGCTCCGTCAATTTCACAGAGAGCAGTGCTGTATGCGCTTAGACACAGAAAAGAGGTTCAGCCTGCCATGGTTGAAGAATACAGAAAGAGAATGTTTTATGCTGCAGAACTGTTCCTTAAAAAAGCACATGTTCTTGTACTTCCGGGTAATGCATTTAGCGACTGTGGTGAGGGGTATGTACGAATTGCCTGCACTGTAGGAGTTGAAACACTGGGAGAGGCATGTGACAGAATAGCAAATATTGAACTGCTGAAGGAGAAATAGACATGATACTAGGTTGATTACGCTATAGAATAGTCAGTAGTGCATAATGTGAGAATTTTATGCACGCGCCTGATTAAGCGTTTTATACGTCAAAATCAGCCGCGATTTGCCTGAATTAGCCATAATCCGATACTATACGGCCGCATTTATGAAACCAATTTTGTCCGATGGTTACTGTCATAGTGGATATTATTTTAACAATACCTAAAATATGATATTATGTAAGTTATTTTATCGAGATAACGCACCTCCAGATACCCTAAACATATTATTTATAGAATAAAAATTTAAATAATAGAATATTTATAATTTTTCTCAAAGAAAAATATCGTTGCAGAATTGCAGTACGCCTGTTTGCCATATAAAATAACTGAAATCAGGCAAATCGCTCCCTTTAGCACCGAAAAACCGGCCAATTCGGGCACCATAAAAAGTAACACCCATGTCCTGGACATGGGTAGTACTTCGTCTGCGAAATAAGTATTAGTTTAATCAGGAAGCAGGCCATCGAAGGAAAGATCATCTTCATGTTTTGCTTCCTTTGTTGTGTCGACAATCTTCTCATAGGAAACAGGATCGCTGTTTTCGAATGATACGATATATCCTTCCCCAGGGTCAGGCATCCAGTCCCAGATAGTTCGACTGTCGTCAGGGAAAAGCTCACCCATTATTGCGGAAATAACGCCGCCGTGGCAGAATACCACACTGTGCGCAGGATTTCCGTTGTGTCTGTGAGCAAGCTCTGTAAGTCGGTGATACCCCTTTAGCTCCTCAAGGCCTCTGCTGATGCGTTCTCTGAACTGGTTCAGGCTCTCTGCGCCGGGAAGAGCAACATCTCCGGTTGTGTCATATCCCCATTCAAGGAAAACAGGATCATCCTTTACGTCATCAAAGCCTACGCATTCGTATTCTCCGAACCTCATCTCCTGAAGATCAGTAATCTGCTTATGTTCGCGAGGACCAACAACCAGCTCCAGAGTATGTTCTGTCCTGGTGACGCCGGTGGTGTAGTATTCTGCATCCTCTGCAAATTCAGGATAACAGCCGGCTGCAGCCATTCTTGTTACCTTATCAATGCCCTCCTGCGCAAGAGGAAGGTCAGTGGCACCGTAGTACCAGCTGTTCAGGTTTCCTACTGTAATTCCGTGTCTAATAAAAAATATCTTTGATTCCATATACACCTCGCTCACATTACATTGTTTCACTTTATTTTCGTTCCCAGTCCGCAGAACACGCGAACAACCTCATCGGCCAGCTTGCCAAGGGCAACCATGCACCTTCCGTTGGCCTCACGCCATGCACGTTCATCTTTGTCAAGAGGCACTATTCCCTGGGAAATATCATCTAATATGACAATTTTATCTTCTAGCCTGTTCGCGTCTTTAAGGATAAGCTCCTTTGCTTCAAGTCCCTCGCGGACACAGGCAAAAACAAACTTATCCAGACCGTATATTACTTTCTTGTCAAAGTCAATGTACAGCGATTCCATATCACATCTGTACACATCATCATTACTTAAATTATATGTCTCAAGAACATATTCAAGCTTGCCCTGATATGCTCCGCCAAAAACTAAAATCATTTTTCCTCCTCTACTGCAGCACAGCAAGTGCAGTATAATACTGGGTAACTGCCAGTGTGATTATTCCGGCCAGCTCACTGAAGCAGATAGTGTAGCCTGCGATGTCACCGCTCATTCCGCCCAGCTGTTTTCTGGCATACGCACAGGCAATATAGCCGGTTACTGCCATCACAGCAATCATAATTGCCATGTTGGCCAGTCTGACCCCTGTTCCGACAGGAAGGGTGCCTGATGTGAAGAACAGAGAAGCTGCTGCAATACCTATAATTACAGCCATCTGAACCAGAATGACAGCAAAGTACTTTCCTCTGTCCGGCTGCTCGTAATCCTTAACATACTGACTGTGGCCGATAGGCTTGTAAGACAGCACGCAGGCACCGGAAACACTTCTGCTGACAACCGGAATCAGCAGAAAGCTGATACAGTCGCTGTACAGAAATGCTACACTGGCTGAGGCGTACCATGCCAGAACAAGAAATACCAGTGTAACCACTGCAAAAGCACCTACATTGGAATCCTTCAGTATTCTCTGTCTGTCCTCCAGGGGTCTTCTGGAAAGAATGGCATCCATACAGTCCATATATCCATCCATATGCATGAATCCGCATATTGCAAAGATGTAAAAAACCATTGCGATGGAACAGATAGAAGCTGGAAGTTTTGACAGGCGGAGAAGCCCGAAGAGAACCATCCACAAAACCCCTATGACAGCCCCCACAGCAGGGAGAAATGCGAGCATCAGGTTTTTCAGCTCGCTGTTCCACTTTTTCAGAGGGCAGGGCAGGGTGATGAAATTGCCCCAGGCCATGAAAAAAGCCGTTATGTAATTCATTTACTCTGTCTCCTTGTATAAAAATTTATGGCCGAAAGCCACCTCTATAACCTGATCACAGGCTTTTGCAAGGGCTCTGTCTATATGCGCAAGTGCCTTGCGGTACTCCTCGGTATAGCTGTCGAAAATCCGCGCGTCGGAATAGATTGTATCGGAAACGAAAATCGTGTTTCCTGTCTCTTTCGCGAACCGGACCAGCTCACGTGCAACCCTCTCACCGGCTTCGAAATCCGTGGTGAAGTCAGGTCTGAACATCTCGTTGGAAAGAAGCGCCGTCACGCTGTCCAGGAGAAAAACCCCCTTAGGGTCGATCCCCTCACCTAAAGCATCCAGGATGTTGCGCCCCTGCTCGATGGTAGTAAAGCCCCAGCCGTCGCGCTCGCCGATATGACGCCTGATCCGCGCCCTGTCTTCGTCGTCAGTGGGAATCATAGTTGCAAGGTAATACATGGGAACCCCCTGTTCCCGGGCCATATCTCTTGCAATCTCCTGAGCATACATTGACTTGCCGTTTTTGCATCCGCCGCTTATAAAAATATTCATTAGAATAGATTATCCCTTCTTATTTCCTCAAGATAGTCGCTGTCGATTGACGCCTCATCCAGAGTTTTCATTATGTTCATAGTCGCAACTGCTGTCTCGATGATTTTGAAGGCGATAGGGCATCCGCTGCCTTCGCCCAATCTCATGGAAAGGTCAAACATAGGCTTCAGTCCCAGTCTGTCCATTGCGATTGAGTATCCGATTTCGAAGGACTTGTGTGACGCGAACATGTAGTCGACTACTCTCGGATTCAGCTCCTTGGCATAGCATGCTGCAACGATTGAAATGAAGCCGTCGATTACAACCGGCATTCTGTTGACTGCAGCCCCCAGGAACGCGCCCACCATGGCGCAGATATCAAAACCCCCAATGTTTGCCAGCTTGTCAATCGGATCGGACATGCAGTACATGTTAACTGCATCCTCAACTATCTTCACTTTCTTGTTAAGGCCTTCATCGTTCAGACCGCCGCCGCGGCCAACAAGATCTTCGGCCTTTGCACCGGTCAGAGCGCTTAGAAGGGCGGAGCTTGTTGTAGTATTTCCGATGCCCATTTCTCCGATTCCAAACAGAGCTGCACCTGTTTTTTTAGCTGCATCTGCAGCCTCGAAGCCGATAAGCATAGCCTGAACCGCCTGCTCTCTTGTCATTGCAGGCTCCTTTGCCAGGTTCTTTGTACCGTTTGCAATACGGCGGTTAACAATTTTTACCGGAATTCTGCCGTCCTCTGTAAGCATGGAGTCGGTGTAAAGCTCCTGTGGAATATCCATAGCCACGCCTACATCTGTTACGAGCAGGTCGATGTCGAAATATTTAGCCATGGAGCTTACGCCGGTATATCTTCTTGTAAAGTTGATTGTCTGTGAAAGCGTTACTGACTGTGGAGCTGATGCCACGCCTTCCTCAACAACGCCGTTGTCGGCTGACATAACCGCGATGCACTGTCTGGTCACGTCATTTCCTGTTACCTTGCCCGTGATACCGGCAATTTTGATGGAGATATCCTCCAGAGTGCCAAGGCTTCCGGGCGGTTTAGCCAGGTATGCCTGTCTGTCTCTTGCTTCTGCGATTGCTTTTTCATCGACAGGAGGAATCTTTCCTATCAGTTCATAAAGTTTCTTTTCATTTTCCATTGCCTGTTAATCCCCTTAAAATCATTGTATTTGATTATGCAAAATCTTTATTGTCTCGATGAAATGTGTTGAGTGAGTCTAAACCGCAACACAAAAACATGATACCACAAATCCCGTGTAAATAAAAGTTTTTCGCCTTGTAAAGAAGCGGGATTTTGAATATAATGAAAGCAGATACGCGAAGTATCGGGAATTATTTTTTGAAAGAGGATTTTTAAAATGGGAAAGAAAATGAAGAGCAACATTATGTTGCTGATTACGGCTGTAATCTGGGGTTCAGCCTTCGTTGCGCAAAAGGCCGGAACAGTACTCGAACCGTTTACATATAACGGAATTCGTATGTTCATCGGAGGACTGGTACTCATTCCGGTAATCCTTGTTTTTGGAAAGCTTGGGCTGAGTGAGGATACCGTTGATGAAAAAGGAAATAAGGTGTTCCTGAACAAGGTAACAATTATCGGCGGAATATGCTGCGGAGTTGTTCTGTGTATTGCCAGCAACCTTCAGCAGTTCGGACTGTTTTTCGATACAGATGCGGGCAAGGCAGGTTTCATAACGTCACTTTACATTGTGCTGGTACCTATTCTAGGAATGTTTCTTGGCAAGAAAGTCAGACCAATCGTATGGGGATGTGTAGCTCTTGGTATAGTAGGCTTCTATATGCTGACGATGGCAGGCAAGGGAACAGGCTTTAGTATTCAGATGGGAGACCTGTTCGTTCTGCTGTGCGCGTTCTGCTTCGCATGCCACATTATGGTTGTTGATCACTTTTCGCCTAAGTGCGATGGCATCAAGCTTTCATGCATTCAGTTTTTAACAACAGGCGTTATTAGCCTTGTTCTTATGGCTATATTTGAAACTCCTGTACTTGCAGACATCATTGATTGCTGGCTTCCTATCCTTTATTGTGGCGTATGCTCATCAGGTATTGCATATACATTACAGGTTCTGGGACAGAAGGATGCAGAACCGACAGTTGCGACTCTGATTATGAGTCTGGAATCGGTATTCGCCGTACTGTTTGGTGTGCTTCTTGTCGGAGAGAAGCTGACTCTCATCGAAGGAATAGGATGTATCATTATCTTTATCGCAGTTATCATTCCTCAGATTCCGTCCAAGGAGGAAAGACTGCAGGCAAAGAACTAGTTATTTCAGCTCGCGGCCGTTCCGGCTGCGGGCTTATATAAATTAAGGGCAGGATAATCCCGCCCGAAAAACTGAAAATATAGGAGTGATTGTAATGATTAGTAGAGATGAAGCTTTAGAACTGCTAAAAAAGTATAACAAAGAACCTTTTCACGTTCATCACGGTCTTACGGTTGAGGCCGTTATGAGATATATGGCGGAGAAGCTTGGATACGGTGAAGAGGCAGATTTCTGGGCTATGGCCGGACTTCTTCATGACATCGATTTCGAAATGTGGCCGGATGAGCACTGCGTTAAGGCACCTGAATTATTAAGGGAAGCCGGCGTTGAGGAAGCTTTGATACATGCAATCGTATCTCATGGCTACGGTGAATGCTGTGATGTGGCACCGGAACATGAGATGGAGAAGGTTTTGTTCGCCACAGATGAACTTACAGGTCTTGTGGGTGCGGCAGCTCTGATGCGTCCGTCAAAGAGCTGCAAGGACATGGAACTGAAGTCTCTGAAGAAAAAGTACAAGGACAAGAAGTTTGCTGCAGGATGCGACCGCGAAGTGATCGCAAGGGGAGCAGAGATGCTTGGCTGGGATCTTGAGAAGCTTCAGGCTGAGACACTTGAGGCAATGCAGGCAACGGAGGATGCTGTGCTTGCACAGGAAGAATAGTTTTCACAGCGTATGTAGGAGGAAAACCGTATGAATTATGAAATGACAATTGCAGGGCTGAAGCGCCAGCTGCCCCTTTGCAAAATAAACGATGACTTATATATCGGAGCATTCATCATGTTCAGTGATGTTGAAATCACAAAGGCCACAGCAGCTGAACTGCTGAAGAAGGCACCGGAGTTCGACGTTATTGTAACGGCTGAATCCAAGGGTATTCCTCTGGCCTATGAAATGGCCAGACAGGCAGGAACCGACGATTACATAGTTGCCCGCAAGGGAGCTAAGCTATATATGGAAAACGTTATTACTGTAGATGTTAATTCAATTACTACAGACCACATTCAGCAGCTCTGCTTCGGACAGAAGGAAGCTGACATGATTAAGGGCAAGCGTGTTCTGATCGTAGATGATGTTATCAGTACGGGTGAATCTCTACGCTCAATTGAGGCACTTGTCAATACTGTAGGCGGCAACATCGTTGGAGAAATGGCAGTGCTTGCTGAAGGAGAGGCTGCTGACAGAGATGATATCATCTTCCTGGAAAAGCTGCCGCTGTTCAATGCAGCAGGTCAGCCGCTGTAAAAGAGTGCCGATGCAGCGGGAACGCTGTGAATACTCGGGAAACAATGGCGCAGCAGGGGAATCTGTTGCGCCTGAATTATGTAAATGGGGAGAGGTGAATGCTATGAAATTTAAAATGATCCACGAAAACTACAATGTTCGTGACTTGGACATTTCTATGAAGTTCTATAAAGAGGCTCTTGGGCTTGAGGAGGTTCGCCGCAAAACAGCTGAAGACGGCTCCTACATTATCGTGTATGTCGGAAACGAGGAATCTGACTTCGAGCTTGAGCTCACATGGCTTCGCGATATGGATCGCCCATACGACTTAGGCGACTGCGAATTCCACCTTGCTTTCAGCGTGGAGGATTACGATGCTGCTCATAAGATGCACAAGGAGATGGGCTGCATCTGCTGCGAAAACGAGAGCATGGGAATTTACTTTATTGAGGATCCGGACGGATACTGGCTGGAAATCCTGCCGGCCGACAGATTTACAAAATAAGCAGGGTCGGGCCAGGTTTGGATGATATAT
>JBJESZ010000049.1:0-11321 GCA_051883055.1 Emergencia sp. | reverse complement strand
GCCGGCCGACAGATTTACAAAATAAGCAGGGTCGGGCCAGGTTTGGATGATATATGCATTTACATTATGAGAATCAGGGAACAGTGAAATCCCGCCCCGATTGGATGATTTTCAGGAGTTATTATGGCGGATTTTGGCATGATTATATTGTAAAATTAATAACTATGGCGGAAATGCAATTTGTATCTATTTTTCTCGAGTTGGTTTTAAATAAATATTCTTATAAACGTATAAATATATGATGAAATTGCGATTTACCACAGACGCTGATGTACGGTATTCTCCACTACAGGCAAACTAGTGCAATTGTTTCATGGTAAAGTTGCAGTAAAATCTGCAATCGCCATATCGATAGATTTTTCCCACTGATTAGGGCGGATGAATCCGCCATGTTTACTCAAAAATTCGTTAAATCATGCCAAAATCCGCCACACAATCGCCAAAACAACAAAGAATATGGCGGATGAATAAAATCAAGCAATTATGCAGATATAACGAGCTGTCATCAATAATTTAATTCTTTTTCTTGAGTGCATCAATTCTTCCGATTTAACATTCGATTTAACATTCCAACTGACTTTTCAACATTTCTTCACCTTTCCCCGCATCGAAGCTAGTGCCGGTTTTAGATTCAAAAAGAGAAATATCTCATTTCTGATAGGAAAAACGTAGAATGCTGTATCACACAAACACCTTTATTTCTACACAAATTTGTGGTAGAATACTAAGTTGCTAGACTATACGTTTTAGCCGGAAGAGTGGCACAGGGTAGGCACAATGTAAATACAGTATAAACATAATATAGGTACATCCTGCAGCTGTTTCGGCTGGTTAAGTAAAGGAGAGAGGTTAAATATAATATGGAAGATCATATAGGGTATTCTATAGGGATTATCGTGGTGCTGGTTATTCTATCGGCATACTTTTCAGCGACGGAGACAGCGTTTACATCTGTAAACAGAATCAGACTCAAGAATCTGGCGGCCGAGGGGAACAAGAAGGCCAAAAGGGTGCTTGAGCTTGAAGAGAAATATGACTCGCTGCTCTCATCAATTCTTATCGGGAACAACCTGGTGAACATTGCGATGACTGCAGTGGCAACAGTTCTGTTCATTCAGCTGTATCCGGAGTACGGTGCAACAATTTCAACGATCGTTGTTACAGTTGTTGTGCTCATATTCGGAGAGATTTCCCCAAAGGGACTTGCCAAGGAAAGTCCGGAGAAATTTGCCATGTTTTCGGCACCGGTGATTCACGTGGTTATGGTGGTTTTGACACCGATAAATTTTATCTTCAGCAAGTGGAAACAGCTGCTGGCGAAGATATTCAACCTGGACAGCAGCAGAAGCATTACAGAAGATGAGCTGCTGACCATAGTTGAGGAGGCGGAGACAGAAGGCTCAATTGAGGCCGGTCAGAGCGAACTGATTCAGAATGCGATTGAGTTCAACGACCTGGAGGCATGGGATGTTCTGACACCGCGTGTAGATATAAAGGCAATTGAAATAGACTCGACGAAGAAGGATGTAGCCAAGATGTTCATGGAGACCGGATTCTCCAGACTGCCTGTATATGAGGATGACCTGGACCGGATCCTGGGGGTTTTGAACCAGAAGGACTTCCACAACTATATTGCAGGTTCCAAGAAGACTATCTCCGACTATGTGAAGCCGGTTGTGTATGTGGCAGGTTCAATGAAGGTTGCTGCACTGCTTAAGAAGCTGCAGCTGAGTAAATCGCATATTGCCATCATCGTTGATGAATACGGCGGAACTGCGGGACTGGTAACTATGGAAGATATTCTGGAGGAGCTTGTGGGTGATATCTATGACGAGCACGATGAGGTCATGTCTGAAGAAATCACAGAGCTTCAGGACGGAAGCTACAGAGTTCTGGCAAGCACTAACGTTGAGAAGATGTTTGACTACTTCGGTGAAGAGGTTGAGCTTGAGGATGCAACCACTGTAAACGGATGGGTTGTACTGCAGCTGGATAAGCTGCCGAAGCAGGGCGACACGTTCACATATGAGGTTGGAAAGAAAAGATTCGAAGGCCGGATAACAAAGGCTGACGAAAGAAAATCAATAGAAATCAATTTAAAGGTAATGGATAAACCGGACAACGAGGAATAAAGAAAGGGGACGCAGAAGAAATGGGTTTAATGGAAAAAATCTTCGGAGATCTTAATGAAAAAGAGGTAAAGAAGATTGGTAAAATTGTAGATAAAATCGAAGCACTGGATGATGATATGCAGGCACTCAGCGATGAGGAACTTCAGGCAAAGACGCCGGAATTCAAGGAAAGACTGAAGAACGGAGAAACACTGGACGACATTCTGCCTGAAGCCTTTGCTGTATGTAGGGAGGCTGCTGCAAGAAGCCTGAGAATGAAACACTTCCGAGTTCAGCTTATCGGCGGTGTTGCACTTCACCAGGGAAGAATTGCAGAAATGAAGACAGGTGAAGGTAAGACTCTGGTTGCCACTCTGGCGGCATATCTGAATGCACTTGAAGGAAAAGGCGTGCATGTAATCACAGTCAACGACTATCTGGCAAAGCGTGACGCTGAGTGGATGGGCAAGCTGTACTCCTTCCTGGGGCTGACTGTGGGCTGCGTTGTGCATGGAATCGACAATGAAGAAAGAAAGGCGGCATACAACGCCGACATCACATACGGAACCAACAACGAATTCGGTTTTGACTATCTGAGAGATAACATGGTTATCTACAAGGAAGACCTGATGCAGAGAGAACTTAACTATGCCATCATAGACGAAGTTGACTCAATCCTGATTGATGAGGCCAGAACTCCGTTAATTATTTCCGGACGTGGTGAAAAATCAACAGATCTGTATCAGAAGGCTGACCAGTTCGTTAAGGGACTGACTAAGGAAACTGACTTTACCATTGAGGAAAAGGATCAGCAGGTTGCTCTTACTGATGAGGGTGTAGAAAAGGCAGAGAAATATTTCCACGTGGACAACTACGGCGATCCTGAAAATATGGAAATCAACCATCACGTTCTGCAGGCACTGAAGGCCAGAAACCTTATGGAGCGCGACGTTGACTACATAGTCAAGGACGGCGAAATCGTAATAGTAGACGAATTTACAGGACGTCTGATGTTCGGAAGAAGATACAGCAACGGTCTGCACCAGGCAATTGAAGCCAAGGAACATGTACTAGTTCGTTCAGAATCAAAGACTCTGGCCACTATCACACTTCAGAACTACTTCAGAATGTACAACAAGCTGGCCGGTATGACAGGTACTGCAAAGACTGAAGAAGACGAATTCAGAGATATCTACAACATGGACGTTGTAGTAATACCGACAAATAAGCCGATTGCCAGAAAGGACGAGGACGACGCTGTTTATCAGACTGAAAGAGGTAAATTCCTTGCCCTTGCCAACAGAATCGCTGAGGTTCATGCCACAGGACAGCCTATTCTGGTAGGTACGATATCAATTGAAAAATCAGAGCTTATCAGCGAAATGCTGAAGAGAAGAGGCATCAAGCATAACGTGCTGAACGCAAAGCAGCATGAAAAGGAAGCAGAAATCGTTGCTGAAGCAGGTCGTCTGGGCATGGTTACAATCGCTACAAACATGGCCGGTCGTGGTACCGACATTATCCTGGGCGGTAACCCTGAATTCGAAGCAAAGAAAGAGATGCAGAAGCTGGGATACACAGATGAGCAGATTTCCTTCGCAACAAGTTTTGTTAAATCAGCTGACCCTGAGCTGATTGCGGCAAGAGAAAAATTCAACCAGCTGCACGACCAGTTCAGAGCAGAGAGAAAAGAAGAGCAGGAAAAGGTAAGAGAGCTTGGCGGACTGTGTATCCTGGGTACTGAAAGACACGAGTCAAGACGTATCGACAACCAGCTGCGTGGACGTTCCGGACGTCAGGGAGACCCCGGTGTGACTCAGTTCTTCATTTCTCTTGAAGACGAACTGATGAGACTCTTCGGCGGAGACAGAATGCAGAAGCTGGTTAACAAGATGGGACTTGAAGAGGATGAGGCTTTCGAGGCAGGCGTTCTTTCCAGATCCATTGAAGGAGCTCAGAAGAAGGTCGAAGGTAAGAACTTCGGAATCAGAAAATATGTACTGCAGTATGACAACGTAATGAACAAGCAGAGAGAGATTATCTACGATGAGCGCCGTAAGGTTCTGTTCGGGGATGACCTGCGCGAGTACATTATGAACATGATGCGTACTATGGTAAATTCCATCATAGATCCTATCGTTGTGGACTCCAAGTATCCTGAAGAATGGGATTTCAAGACGCTTAACAAGAATCTGCGCAAGCTTATCGGAAACCGCTATCAGGGTAAGACTGAATATACAGATGAAGAACTGAGAGACATGACCGAGGAATCACTGCGTGAGTCTGTAATCAGTGATTTCGAGGAGCTGTACGCTGCCAAGGAAGAGGAAATCGGAATCGAACAGATGAGAGAAGTGGAAAGAATGATTCTGCTTCGTGTAGTAGATAACCTGTGGATGGATCACATCGACGCTATGGACCAGCTGAAATCAGGTATCGGACTTCGTGCTCTGGGACAGCAGGATCCTGCAGCAGCTTACGCTCAGGAAGGCTTCGATATGTTCGAGCAGATGATTGCTGCAATTCAGGAGGACACAGTTAAGTACTGCTACAACGTTACAATAGAAACCAAGACTGAGAGAAGAGCCGTTGTTGAAATCAGCGGAGCGTCAAAGTCAGATTACGTAGAGGATGATGCTGCACGCGCAATGCAGGGCAAGGGACAGCTTCCTGAAGAAGCACAGGTGCCTGAAAGAGAAAAGAAGCCTCAGACTGTAAGAAGAGAAGAACCAAAGATTGGAAGAAATGATCCGTGTCCATGCGGAAGCGGCAAGAAATACAAGAACTGCTGCGGCAGACAGTAACAGGGGGATGAAATGATTCAGCTTGACCAGGTGAAAGCAGATCTGCCTTCTGCCATCGAAAGCCTGAAGGAGGTGGGTTCAGCACTGAACCTTGATGGCATCAGAGGCAAGCTTGAAGAACTGAATAGAGATGTACAGGATCCGGAATTCTGGGACAAGCCTGAGAAGGCACAGGAACTCCTGAAGCAGAAGAAAAATCTGGAGGCACGTCTTGACAAGTTTAACTCAATCGAGACGGGCTTTCAGGATATGCCGGCTTTGATAGAAATCGCTGAAGAGCTGGAGGACGAGGCGGAGGCAGACGGAATCGCAGACTCCTTCAGAGAGCTGCTCGAGGAGCTGGAGACGCTGAAGCTGGATACGCTCCTGGACGGAAAGTATGACCATAACAACGCCATTATTTCCATACACGCGGGAACCGGCGGAGTTGACGCTATGGACTGGGCTCAGATGCTGCTGAGGATGTACACCAGATGGGCAGACAAGAAAGGCTACAAGGTGACCATGGTTGACCTTCAGGACGATACTGAGGCGGGCATCAAGAGTGCCACCCTGATAATCGAGGGTGAAAACGCATACGGTTATCTGAAGAACGAGAAGGGGACCCACAGACTTGTCAGAATTTCGCCGTTCAATGCGGCAGGCAAGCGCCAGACGAGTTTTGCGGCTCTGGAGGTTTTGCCCGAAATCGACGACGATCTCACTGTGGAGATAGACCCCGAGGATCTGCGCATCGATACATACAGGAGTAGCGGCGCCGGCGGACAGCACGTCAACAAAACTGACTCAGCCATAAGAATCACTCATCTGCCGACACACATCGTGGTTACGTGTCAGAACGAGCGAAGCCAGCATCAGAACAAGGAAATGGCCATGAAGATTCTGATGTCCAAGCTGACAGAGCTGAAGGAGCAGGAGCACAAGGAGAACCTGAAGGAGCTTAAGGGAGATTTTTCCCTTATTACATGGGGCTCGCAGATCAGATCCTATGTATTCCAGCCGTACACTATGGTAAAAGACCACAGAACGGGCGCAGAGGTTGGGAATGTCAACGCCGTAATGGACGGAGACATCGACTATTTTATCAACGAAAAACTGAAACAGAGGGATTAACAGAACATGAATATAATTGAGAAGATAGCAGCAGAGTTTAACGTGAAGATTTCACAGGTTGAAAACACCGTAAAGCTTATCGATGAAGGAAATACCATTCCTTTTATCGCCAGATACAGAAAGGAGGTTACCGGCGGCCTGACCGACGTAACCCTTCGTGATATGGATGAGAGACTTCAGTATCTGAGAAATCTGGAGGAGAGAAAGGAAGAGGTTATCCGCCTTATCGACGAGCAGGGCAAGCTGACAGCTGAGCTCAAGGCTGAAATCGAGAAAGCGGAGGTGCTTCAGAGGGTTGAAGACCTGTACAAGCCTTACAAGCAGAAGAAGGCGACCAGAGCCTCCAAGGCAAAGGAAAGAGGACTGGAGCCGCTGGCAATGATTTTCTACGCACAGCAGCAGAAGAGCGGAAGCGTGGAGGACATCGCTGCAGACTTTGTTAATCCGGAAAAAGAGGTTGAGACTGTTGATGCCGCAATCCAGGGGGCAATGGACATTATCGCCGAAATGATTGCAGACGACGCCGATCTGACCGAAAAAATAAGAGAAAAAACTTATGCAGTCGGCCTGATAGCTACAGAGGCTGCAGACCCGGAAGAAAAGACTGTTTACGATATGTATTACGGAAGTGCGGAGGCTATCTCCAAAATGCCGAACCACAGAGTTCTTGCCGTAAACCGCGGCGAGAAGGAAAAGAAGCTTAAGGTAAAGGTAAGCATCGACCCTGAGGAAATCACCGGAATCATAGAAAAACAGGTGATTCACGGTCAGTCAATATTCACCGACATACTGAAGGACACAATTGCAGACTCCTACAAACGTCTCATTGCCCCGTCAGTTGAGAGAGAAATGAGAAATGTTCTGACGGAGAGGGCAGAAACAGATGCTGTTAAGGTTTTCGCCAAGAACACAGAAAAGCTTCTGATGCAGCCGCCGGTGAAGGGCAAGAAGATTATTTCCATAGACCCGGGCTACAGAACAGGCTGTAAGGTGGCTGTTCTCAACGAGTTTGGAAAGCTGATGGCCTACAGCACAATCTATCCGACCCAGCCGAAGAATGACATTGCGGGAACGGAGAAGACACTCACAAAGATTATCGACAAGTTCGGGTGCGATGTCATCGTAATCGGTAACGGTACCGCATCGCGTGAGACTGAAGAGGTTGTGGCAAACTACCTTAAGAAGAACAATTACAATATTCAGTACACCATAGTCAACGAGGCCGGCGCGTCAGTCTACTCCGCATCAAAGCTGGCAAGCGAGGAGTACCCTGATCTGGACGTTACCACAAGAGGCGCAATGTCCCTTGGCCGCAGACTTCAGGATCCGCTGGCTGAGCTGGTAAAAATAGACCCTAAGCACATCGGCGTAGGTCAGTATCAGCACGACATAAACCAGAAGCAGCTGGACACAGCTCTTACAAACGTTGTAGAGGACTGTGTAAACCGTGTGGGAGTGGATCTGAACACAGCATCACCATCCCTTCTTTCATACATAGCAGGTATCAACTCCGGAATCGCGAAGAATATCGTTGCGTACAGAGAAGAAAACGGAAGGTTTACAAATAGAAAACAGCTTCTCAAGGTTTCCAAGCTGGGTGAGAAGGCATTCAAGCAGTGTGCCGGCTTCCTGAGGATTTCAGATGGAGACAACGCACTGGACAGCACAAGTGTGCACCCTGAATCCTACAAAGCAGCTGAAGAGATGATGGCCAAGGTTGGAATTTCAAAGGATGACATCGCGGGCGGCGGTGCAGCGGACATGGATGCGAAAATCCAGGCGGCATATCCTGACAGGAAACTGTCCGGAAGCGTGAAGAAGATGGCTGCAGACCTGGGTATCGGAGAAATGACCCTGAATGATATCATTGCCGAAATGAAAAAACCGGCAAGAGACCCGAGAGAGGACGCACCTCCGGTAATCTTCAGAAACGACGTAAGAGCATTTGAGGATCTGAAGGTGGATATGGAGCTTACAGGAACAGTGAGAAATGTGGTCGATTTCGGCGCATTTGTCGATATCGGCGTTAAGCAGGACGGCCTGGTTCACATTTCGCAGCTGAGCGACAAATACATCAAACACCCTATGGACGTAGTTTCCGTAGGCGATACAGTTAAGGTAAAAATCATCAGCATCGACCCTGACAAACAGAAGGTAGGACTGACGATGAAAGGACTGAAATAGAGGGCAGGAAATGAGCATTAACACAATTATTTTTGATTTTGACGGAACACTGGCAGATACCAACGGTCTGGTAATAAGCTCATGGCAGTACACCTACGACATGCTGGGAGTTGAAAGAGCCTCTGAGGAGGAAATTTACAGAACATTCGGAGAACCGCTCCCTATCAGCATGGAGAAAGCCTTTCCTGACGTTCCGGTAGAGAAGTCTGTGGGACTGTACAGAGAAAACATGAACCGTGTGTTCGAAGAGAAAATTGAAGCCTTCCCCGGAACAGTAGAACTTATCAAAGCTCTCAAAGCCAGAGGCTGCAAGGTAGGTGTAGCAACCTCCCGAATGAAGGAGACGACCATGATCGGTCTGAGAAAGTTCGGTGTCGTTGAATATCTTGATGCTATAGTAACCATGGAGGACACAACAAAGCACAAACCGGATCCGGAGCCTGTGCTTATTTCACTGAAGAAGCTGGATGCCAAGGCTGAGGAAGCTTTGATGATCGGCGACAGCATGTTTGACATTAAATGTGCCCATAACGCCGGCGTGAAGGCAGTGCTTGTTTCCTGGGCGCTGGCTGTGTCTGATGAGGAAAAGAACGGTCCGGACGCACCGGAATTCTACATTGAGAGGGCAGAGGATTTGCTGACATTGCTGGAGAAGGAAAATGCTTAATATCTATTACGGCAGAGAGAGCATAGATAAGGAAAAGTTCATATACGAGAGCATAGGGAGAACAGAAAACACTCTGGTTCTGGTTCCGGACCAGTATACCCTTGAAGCGGAAAAAAAGGCATTCCACATTTTAAATGGGGAGTGCCTTATGAATATGGAGGTTCTCAGCCTTTCGCGGCTGGGTGGACGCGTTCTGCAGTCTGAGGGAGGTGACAACAAAACTTTCATAGACAAGTACGGCCGCCACATGCTGCTGTCACGTATTCTGAGTGAGATGAGCGGAGAGCTGCAGGTTTTTCGCGGTATGGAGAGAAAAAACTCTTTCATCGAAATGGTAAATAACTTCATATCTGAGATGAAGCAGTATAACGTGACGCCTGAGGACCTGGAAGAGCTGACAGGTGGCGGTGATGGATCCCATGGTGCTGATGGAATTCTGGCGCGCAAGCTCTCTGACCTGCAGAGGATATTTGCGGCCTATGAGGAGGCAATATCCGGAAAGTTCACCGATACAGAGGACTATATCGACCTGTATAAAAGCAGGATTTCGCAGGCTGAGTTCCTGAAAAAAAGCCATATCTGGATTTACGGGTTTGACAGTTTTGCTCCAAAGGCCATATCGGTAATAGGCGAACTGATTGGTGCGGCAGAGGACGTAAACGTGGTGCTGACCGGCGACAGCGGCGGCCCGGACGAGGAAATATTCAGGCTTTCCCATATAGTTATGACGAAGCTTCAGGCAGCAGCTGAGGAAAGGGGAAGCGACTGGACCAGACAGCAGATTCCTGAAGAATATGCTGCTGAGAAGAAGAACCCCGCGGTAAAAGAAATCGAGCGGCAGCTGTACGCCCTCAATAAGAAGCCTTGTGCAGACCATAGCGGGCTGACTCTGGTGGAGGCTGCGAATGCATATAACGAAGCCGAATCGGCGGCATCCTTCATCCTGCATCTGGTACGCGACTGCGGTCTGAGATACCGCGACATTGTGGTAATCTGCAACGATGTGGAAACCCGCGGGTCAATTATAGGTCGCGTTTTTGCGGAGTACGGCATCAGCCTGTTCGACGACAGAAAGAGGGCAATTCTGAACTCTCCTATTGCAATTTACGTTATCGCGCTGCTGGAGAGCGTTGTCAACGGCTATAGAAGCAGCGACGTTCTGAAGGTTCTCAAAACAGGCTTTACCGACCTGACCGACGAGGAGGTTGAAAAGCTGGAGAACTATATATACAAATACCGTATCAAAGGAACTATGTGGAAGAAGCCTTTCCTGCGCGGCTCTTTTGAGTACGGCGAGGAGGCTCTGACAGAGATAGAAAACATCCGTCAGAAAGCCATGGCGCCACTGCTTGTGCTGGAGTCACTGATCCGCGGCGCGGCGGCAGCTTCCGCCGAGACTTCCGGTCAGCAGGATGACGGGAAGCAGAATGACGCGAAGAATGCTGACGGATCACAGAATGACCTGCCGCAGAAAAAACTTTCCGGCATGAAGACAACCGGTAAGCCTCTGACATATGAGAAATTCATCGGTGCATTCTACAGCTTCCTGCTGGACGACGTGGCGCTTATATCCAAAATCGAAGGGCTGATTCGAACTCAGGAGGAACTGGAGCTGATTGACCTGGCTGACGAAACGCGCCAGATCTGGAGCAGCATTATCGGCCTGATGGATCAGATTGTTGAACTTATAGGTGAAGAATCCTTCAATGGAGAGAACCTGATTGAACTGCTCACAATTGGTCTGTCACAGCTTCAGGTAGGCGTACTGCCTCAGTCCGGTGACTCGGTGATGCTGGGCACCATGCAGAGAACGCGAAGTGCCGACGTGCGTGCCGTCCTGGTTCTCGGGGCAAACGAGGGCATTCTCCCTACCGGCGCATCGGCTCAGAATCTTTTCACGGCGGCCGAGCTGGAATCACTTGCCGACGAGGGCAGGGAGATCTGCAAGGTGGAAAAGGTTCGCATGCTTGAGGAAAAACTGGCTATCTATCGAAATCTATCAAAACCCACTGAGTTCCTCTGGCTGAGTTACTGCACAGGGGACACCGAAGGAAATGCAGTCAGACCTTCTGAGATTATCGGTGAGCTGAAGAGAATTTTCCCTGAGCTTAAGGTTGAGCGGGACGTACTGAACAGGGAGGATATGCTGGATCTGATCGGTGGAGAAATGAGCACGCTGAGACATCTTGCCGATGCAATTCACAGGAAGCAGAAGGGTGAGACCCTCCCTGCCGGCTGGTCCGCGGTCATGGACTGGTACGCAGACCGGTATCCCGACAGGCTGAAAAACATGCTGAGCGGCTTCAACTTCACAAACGAGCAGGAAAACCTATCCATAGATTTAGTGCGAAAACTGTACGGCAGACCAGCGACATTGTCCGACGGGCCCCTGGAGCTGAAGATGAGCCCGTCCCGAATGGAAGCCTTCAGCCGCTGCCCTTT
>JBJESZ010000048.1:9176-10677 GCA_051883055.1 Emergencia sp. | reverse complement strand
CGTTCACCAAGGAATCATTAATGTATCGTGAGCTGTTTGAGGGCTTCTATCCGGGACAGTCGCAGATGATTGTCGACTACTGGATGCCGAATAAAGAATGGGAAGGCTGTGACGTAGATGATCCATCCGCCAGAGTTCTCTCCAACTACGGCGCGAGTGGAATTTAAAATGTAAGAAGTGTAATGATGTTAAAAATATAGTGTTAAAAAAAAGTGTTAAGTAAAGCCGCGAGAACGTGTGTCAACGTATCCCGCGGCTTTTCAATCGCTCCAGCGATTATACTCTTCTTATTCTTCTTACTTTACGTACTGCTTCAGCTCATCAACCTTGTTCAGCTCCTCCCATGGAAGGCTGATGTCAGTTCTTCCGAAGTGACCGTAGGCTGCTGTCTGTCTGTAGATCGGTCTTCTCAGATCCAGATTCTTAATGATAGCAGCAGGTGTAAGCTCAAAGTGTCTGCTTATGATGTCTGCTATCTCTTCATCAGGAAGCTTTCCTGTTCCGAATGTGTCTACCATGATAGAAACAGGTTCAGCGATACCGATTGCATATGCAAGCTGAATCTCGCATCTGTCCGCAAGTCCTGCAGCCACAACATTCTTGGCAGCATGTCTTGCAGCATATGTAGCTGAACGGTCAACCTTTGTAGGGTCCTTTCCTGAGAAGGCACCGCCGCCGTGGCGGGCGTATCCGCCGTAAGTATCTACGATAATCTTTCTTCCTGTCAGACCGGAGTCTCCGTTAGGTCCTCCGATTACGAATCTTCCTGTAGGATTTACGAAATACTTTGTGTCATCATCAAGAAGCTCAGCAGGAATGATAGGCTTGATAACGTATTCGATCAGGTCAGCCTTGATCTGTTCCTGAGTTGCATCAGGGTCGTGCTGAGTTGAGATAAGAACAGTGTCGATTCTCTTAACCTTGTCTCCGTCATACTCAACGGTAACCTGAGTCTTTCCGTCAGGTCTCAGGTACTTTAATGTGCCGTCTTTTCTAACCTTAGTCAGCTGAAGTGCAAGCTTGTGAGCCAGCGAAATAGGCATTGGCATAAGCTCAGGTGTTTCGTTGCAGGCATATCCGAACATGATTCCCTGGTCTCCCGCACCGCCGACCTCGTCATTTGTTCCAAGTGCGATATCTGCAGACTGTTCGTCGATTGCAGTCAGAATTGCACATGTCTGGCCGTCAAAACCGTACTTTGCTCTGTCGTAGCCAATGTCAGTGATTACCTTTCTTACAATCTTTGGAATGTCAACATAACATTCAGTGCTGATTTCTCCCATTACCATAGCATAGCCTGTAGTTGTTGTAGTTTCGCAGGCAACTCTTCCGTATGGGTCCTGTTCAAGAATAGCATCCAGGATAGCATCCGAAATCTGGTCACAGATTTTATCAGGATGTCCTTCAGTTACTGATTCAGAAGTGAATAGTTTTTTCATTTTTTGCTCCTTTCTCAAATCCCTTATTGTCAATTACATTAAAAAAACCTTTCCTGCAAAGA
>JBJESZ010000048.1:6228-9076 GCA_051883055.1 Emergencia sp. | reverse complement strand
TCCTTTCTCAAATCCCTTATTGTCAATTACATTAAAAAAACCTTTCCTGCAAAGACCTGCAAAGAAAAGGTTTGACTTCGATATAATCTTAATCGCTCCTCATCTTCCAGTCCATCGTCCTGTAGGATTTAGCACCTTTTCTGCCATGTACAGGTCGCGCGTATCTGTCACACGAACCACCCGTATAAGGCACACAGGTTGCCGGGCGTCACAGGGCCTATTCCCTCAGCCTCTCTTAATAAGGATTTGCAAGACACATTATACTTTCAAGAAAGCCGGTTGTCAAGCCGGATTTAGGGTACATGCAAATAATTGGAATATTGAATTTTTGCAGAAATAGGATATACTTTAAACATATAATATATTGAGGAGTGTTTCGGTTGAGCAAAGAAAGATTTACCCTTATCGAAGGTGGTTTGAGTCAAAACAGCATATCGGACTGCAGGAAAAGACTGGAGCTGTGTCACATTACAAACACACGTCTTATGGGCGTGCTGGCAATGTATATGAGGTTTGAACTCGAGGATATGCCCTATCCCTGCATTCATCAGTTTTTCTATTTTGATGCAGAGGAATTCGGATTCGAAAGCTATAAGAGCGTAAAAGGCAACGACATGCACAGAGTGTATGAAATAGGTGGCGGCATGATGGGCGGTCTGGGCGGCGAACCGGTAAACCTGAACCTGAAGGAAGCCGTTCATCTGCTGAAGCACTTTGTTAATTTTAACAGGGAGCGACATCTTCCGATGCCTGAAGGGATAAACGAATATGGATTTCTGCTGAATCTGGACGGGGAACTTTCCGAGCCGGATCGTTATATCCTGAACGCAAAGATATGCGTAAGACCGCAGAATGATTACGAGACGGTAAACTACTTTCTGATGCGTTGCTTCGGCAAGGACTTCGACGGTGCAGCAATGGTGGCTGTGCCCGATGTTGAGCTGGAGCTGTTTCCCGACTACAAGGCTGGCACCTTCTGCAAAAATGTGATTGATGAAGGGGACGAGGACGGAACCTACATATGCGAATCTCTTGTGGAGTTCGACAACAGGTACCATCTGACAGTCACGAGGGTTTCAGTTGCAGGTCGAAGAGTCACGCAGTACGAACGGGTTAATACCATGACAGTTTCTGCCATGGAGGCTGCCATGATGCTTTCGCGCTCAGAGTTTGTCAACGTGTACGCGCTCTCGCCCGAGGTGAACGCCGATGCGGGACGCTCTTTATCAAAGCTGACAGAGGGTGCAATGATCACGGATTATCCGGGCGGAAAGCTGTTCATGATATTCCATGCAAACAACGATCACGTTGCAAAGAAGGAATACAGGCTGAACGAGGACGTACTGGGACTGTATTATGTTTCAGACCGGCAGCTTATCTGTGCGTCATACTCCAGAGAAGATATGTGGGAGCTGGAAAAGGATCTGGCAAAATGTTCAATAAGAAACGGGCTCAAGCCAATTTCCAGATACGAATTTCTGGAGCCTGTTGTCTATGAGTTTATTAACAGCGGATTTGATAGTTTTGATGAATTCGTTGCGATAATAAGTCAGAGCGAGGAGTAAACTAAAAGGAAGGGTAAGACCCAGGGAGGAAGACGAATGAAATTTGAGATTATCGGTAACACTATGCCGGCAGTTGAGGTGACGTTTGAACGCGCCGGTGAGGCTATGTACACCCAGTCCGGAGGAATGGCATGGATGTCCGATGGTGTAAGCATGGACACCAACACAAAAGGCGGAGTGCTTAAGGGCCTTGGGCGTATGTTTGCGGGAGAGTCAATGTTCATGGCTACATACACATCAAGGGCACCGGGAACAAGCATAGCATTTTCCGCAACGTTTCCGGGCGAAATCATGCCGGTAAAAGTGGAGGAGACAGGTGGACTGATCTGTCAGAAGGGCGCCTTTCTTGCTGCAGAGGACAGCGTTAAGCTGGAGACTCTTCTGACGAAGAAAATGTCATCAGGCTTCTTTGGGGGAGAGGGATTCATCCTGCAGGGACTGAGCGGAAGAGGAACTGCATTCCTGGAAATCGACGGAAACAAGGTTGTTAAGACGCTGGGCGCCGGAGAAACCATATATGTGGATACGGGCAATGTGGTGGCATTCCAGAGCAGTGTAAGATATGAAATTGAAATGGTTAAGGGATTTGCAAACATCTTCCTGGGCGGTGAAGGACTGTTCCTGACCAAGCTTACCGGACCGGGACAGGTAATTTTGCAGACCCAGAACATCGGCGAGTTTGCAGGAAGAATCGCCAAGATGATTCCGATGAGCAGCAACTAAAGAATAGTAATAAAAAAACGAGTAGATTTTGCGTCTGCTCGTTTTTGTGTGAGTGTGCCGGATTTAACTGTATATACATGTGTTACGGCTCGTATACGCCGACTTTGAGATGGTTAAATAAATTTACGGCTCGTACATGCCGACTTTGAGATGGTTAAATGACTTTACGGCGCAATGAGAAGGTTTTGTGAGCTGTCCCCATAGTAAGAGAGCAGGATGCTGAGCCGTAGATTATGATAAGCGGATGAAAAACGGCGGATGTGAGCCGTAAAGCGAGAGTTGAAAAGCAAATCCGGCGGATGCGAGCCGTAAAGCAAGAGTTGAAAAGCAAATCCGGCACGCGGGAGCGTAACTCCATAAAAAAGTAATCCGGCGGGCGAGAACTTTGTTACAACAGGGGAAAGTATGGCGCGGCAGAAAGAAACAACAAAATAAAGCAGAATAGAAAAAGTGACCCATGGAACTAATCATGGGTCACATTAGCGTGGCGCAGCCACGCATATTATTATTCTTCTTCAGTAAATGCGGCGTAGATGGCTTTGATGGCCTTGTTGAAGTCC
>JBJESZ010000048.1:0-6128 GCA_051883055.1 Emergencia sp. | reverse complement strand
TTATTCTTCTTCAGTAAATGCGGCGTAGATGGCTTTGATGGCCTTGTTGAAGTCCTTGTTCTGAACGCCGACGATGATGTTCATTTCGCTGGAACCCTGGTCGATCATTCTGATGTTTACCTTTGCCTCTGCAAGAGCTGTGAACAGCTTTGCGGAAACTCCGGCACGGCTACTCATTCCGCAACCTACTGTAGCGATAAGGGCGATGTCTTCGAATACTTCCATGGTGTCCGGTGAAAGCTGCTTGTCGAAGGCTTCAAGAAGGTCGTCAAGCTTGCCGTCAAGGGTTGCGTTTGAAATTACAACGGAAACAGTGTCTATACCTGTAGGCATGTGCTCCAGAGTCATGTCGAAGTCTTCCAGGATTGCCAGGATACGGCGAAGGAATCCGCGCTCGCTGCTCATCATGTTCTTGTAGATGGCGATTACTGTGAAGTCCTTGCTGCCTGCGATTCCCGTAACGACGCTGGTGTTTGCAACATCGTGCTCTGCGGTGATGATTGTGCCGTGGTCATCAGGCACGTTTGTATTTCTGATGTTAATAGGAATGTTGGCAATTCTTGCAGGGTAGATTGCGTCCTCATGAAGAACAGATGCACCCATATATGACAGTTCTCTAAGCTCCTTGTATGAAATGTGATGGATAGGCTTAGGGTTCTTTACGATTCTAGGGTCAGCCATCAGGAAGCCGGAAACGTCAGTCCAGTTTTCGTAGATGTCTGCGCCCACTGCTCTTGCAACAAGAGAACCGGTGATGTCAGAGCCGCCTCTTGAGAAGGTTTTGATCTTTCCTGTCTTGGCGTCAGTTCCGTAGAAGCCGGGGATAACGGCGTGGTCGTGGTTTGCAAGCTCAGCTCTCAGTGCCTCGTCGGTTTCGGCAATCATAAGTCTTCCCTTGCTGTCGAACTGAATCAGGCCTTCTGCGTCGACAAAATCAAAAGCCAGGAAGTCTGCAATCAGCACAGCGTTAAGGTATTCTCCTCTGCTGGCGATGTAGTCAGCTGTGCATCCCTTCTTCAGGTTTTCCTTAATTTTGTCAAAGTGCTCCTGAAGATCTGTATCTACTCCCAGGTTCAGGGCAACTGCCACATATCTGTCTTCGATAACCTGGAAAATCTGCTCATATGGCAGGTTATGCTCCATGTGTGTCTTGCACAGGTACAGCAGGTCGGTAATCTTGCTGTCACCGTCAAATCTCTTACCCGGTGCAGAAACTACGATATATTTTCTGTCGGGATCTGCAAAAATAATGTCCTTGATCTTAGTCAGCTGGATTCCGTCAGCAACTGATGAACCGCCGAATTTTGCTACTTTTACTCCCATATATAATCTCCTTAATAATTTAATACAAAAATATGCAACTATTATATTACAATGTGCTTTCCGTTGCAAGAACAAGAAAAATAAAGTATAATAGAAAGAATTTCATTTAGAATTTAAGAGGGAGGGGAAAAAGATTGTATGAGTAAAATTTTCAGAAACATGATCCCGTACTGGAAGTCAGTAGTGATTATAGTGTTACTTTTGTGCGTGCAGGCTTACTGCGATCTGGCACTGCCTAACTACACCTCCAGGATTATTGACGTGGGAATACAGGACAGGGGAGTTGAGCACGTTGCGCCGGAGGCGATAACTGAGGAATCATATGCTAAGGCGCAGGCATTTATGGATTCAGATGACATAAAGCTGTGGGAATCCATTTATGACAGGGACGGCTCTGTATACAGACTGAATGTCAGCGATGAAGAGGAGCTTGACCAGATTGACGATGAACTGCTTATTCCTGTTGTGGCTGCCTACCAGATGAATAAGGCGATGGAGCATGCGGAAGCAGAACCGGCAGCTGCTGAGGCTGCTGCGGGTGAGGCATCGGGTTCCGGCATGCCGGCGGACATGGCAGAATACAGCATAGAGGATATGGAGAAGATGGCAGAGTCCATTGGCACAGAAACACTTATGTCCATGGGTGTGGCCTTTGCTTCTGAGTGCAGTGAGGAAGCGGGAATAGATATGGATGCTGTACAGAAGGACTATCTGTGGAGCTCCGGAAGAAAAATGCTTGGTATTGCATTTGTTATGCTGGCAGCGTCCATTATGGTAGCATTCTTTGCTGCAAGAGTAGGAGCCGGAATAGGACGAAACCTCAGAAACAGGGTATTCAGGAATGTGGTAAGCTTTTCAAACGGGGAAATGGATAAGTTTTCGACTGCATCACTGATAACCAGAAACACCAACGATGTGCAGCAGATACAGATGGTTTCATCCATGCTGCTGAGAATGGTTCTTTATGCGCCGATCATCGCCATAGGCGGAGTTTACAACGTATGGAAGACAGGCGCAGGCATGGGCTGGGTAATCGGTCTGGCGGTCATTGTAATCATCGGATTTGTGATGCTGCTGGCATCAGTTGCAATGCCGAAATTCAAAATAATGCAGACCATGGTTGACGGGCTGAACCTTGTATCAAGAGAGATACTTACGGGACTGCCGGTTATAAGAGCCTTTGGACGGGAGGAAGCTGAAGAAGAACGTTTCGACAAGGCTAACAGAAAGCTTATGGGAACTCAGCTGTTTACAAACAGAGTAATGACACTGATGATGCCGGGAATGACTCTGATTATGAACTGTCTGGTCGTTCTGATCACCTGGGTTTCCGCCCACAGAATTGACGACGGCACACTTCAGGTAGGAACAATGACAGCATTTATTACATATTCTATGCTGATAGTAATGTCGTTCCTGATGCTTACCATGATGTCAATCATGCTTCCAAGAGCGGGAGTTGCAGCAGATCGTATCGAAGAGGTTATCAGAACAACCTCCTCTGTAACTGACGCTGCTGAGACTGTGAAGCTGGAGGATGCAAAGGGAGTTGTAGAATTCAGAAATGTGTCATTCAGATATCCTGATGCGAATGAAAACGTAATAAACAATATAAGCTTTACTGCAGAGCCCGGAAAGGTTACTGCGATAATCGGAAGTACAGGTTCAGGAAAGAGCACGCTGGTTAACCTGCTTCCAAGATTTTACGATGTGACAGAGGGTTCAATTACAGTTGACGGAGTGGATGTAAGAGATATGTCCCTGCAGCAGCTGAGGGACTTAATCGGTTTTGTTCCTCAGAAGGGGGTTTTGTTCTCGGGAACCATCGCATCAAATCTGCGTTTTGGCAGAGAGGATGCCTCAGACGAGGAGATCGCCCTGGCGGCAGAAATTGCACAGGCTGAGGAATTCATCGAGACCAAGCCGAAAAAATATGACGACTATATTTCACAGGGAGGAGCCAACGTGTCAGGCGGTCAGAAGCAGAGGCTTGCCATTGCCAGAGCAATTGCGAAGAATCCGAAAATATTCGTGTTCGATGACAGCTTTTCGGCGCTGGACATGAAGACTGACGCAAAGCTGAGAAAAGCTCTTTCCAGACACGTGGAAAACAGCACGGAAATCATTGTGGCTCAGAGAATAAGCACCATACTTCATGCTGACCAGATTATAGTGCTGGACAACGGAGAGGTTGCCGGAATGGGAACCCATTCGGAGCTTATGAACAGCTGCCGGGTTTACAGAGAAATAGCGGAATCTCAGCTTTCTCAGAAAGAGATTGCGAAAATGCTTGGGGAGGTGAATGAGTAATGAGAAATGATCAGAATCATGCACCGATGCCGAGAAGAGGACGTCACGGCGGAATGGGAGGCCCTAAGGTTTCTAAGATGATGCCGGGAGAAAAGGCGAAGAACTTCAGGGGCACCCTGAAAAACCTGATTGACTACATGGGAAGATACAAATTTGCGGTGCTTGCAGTTATTGTTTTCGCCGCAGCTTCCACCGTTTTTTCAGTAGCCGGACCAAAGGTAATGGGAATGGCAACCACTGAGCTTGCGGAAGGGCTTATGAGAAAAATCCAGGGTAGCGGAGGAATTGACTTCGACAGAATCCTGAGAATACTGCTGTACACCCTTGGACTGTACGGCTGCAGTTCAGCTTTTATCTTCGTTCAGGGCTGGATAATGTCCGGAATCACACAGAAGATATGCTACAGGATGCGTAAGGATATCTCACAGAAGATCAACCGCATGCCTATGAAATACTTCGAAAGCAGAACCTACGGGGAAGTGCTTTCCAGAATCACCAACGACGTTGACACACTGGGTCAGGGTCTGAACCAGAGCATCACTCAGATAATCACCTCAGTCGCAACCATTGTGGGTGTAGTGGTTATGATGCTTTCAATTTCACCGCTGATGACGCTGATTGCGGCAGTTATTCTGCCTCTTTCCGTTATTCTGCTGTCACTGGTTGTGAAGCTGTCACAGAAGCATTTCCGCACACAGCAGGAGTATCTGGGACACATTAACGGTCTGGTCGAGGAGACCTTCGGCGGACATCTGGTTATCAAAGCTTTCAACAAGGAGGAAAGCACTGTAAGGACCTTCGAGGAAACCAACGATGTTCTCTACGAGTCAGCGTGGAAATCACAGTTCATGTCAGGCCTGATGCATCCTATCATGATGTTTGTGGGAAATCTGGGTTATGCAGGCGTTGCTATTTCCGGCGGACTGCTGGCAATTAAGGGCACTATCGGAATCGGCGATATTCAGGCCTTCATTCAGTACGTTAAGAACTTTACCCAGCCGATACAGCAGGTGGCGCAGGTTATCAACCAGGTTCAGTCCATGGCGGCATCCGCAGAAAGAGTTTTCGAATTCCTCGACGAAGAGGAAGAGGAGCAGACTGCTGAAGATGCTGTAGTGCTTGAAAATCCGCAGGGTGCTGTAGAGTTCAGACATGTTCGGTTCGGATATAATCCTGACAAGGTGGTTATCAGAGACTTCAGCGCTGTGGTAAAGCCGGGTCAGAAGATTGCCATCGTAGGTCCGACGGGAGCAGGAAAGACTACTATTGTAAAGCTGCTGATGAGATTCTATGACGTTCAGGACGGCCAGATTCTTCTGGACGGTCACGATATCAGGGATTTCAACAGAAGAGAGCTTCGTGACAACTTCGGCATCGTGCTGCAGGATACGTGGCTGTATAAGGGTTCCATAATGGAAAACATCAGGTACGGACGCCTGGACGCTACGGATGAAGAGGTGAAGAGGGCGGCTGAGGCAGCTCACGCTGACCACTTTATCAAAACTCTTCCGAAGGGATACGACATGGAACTTAACGAGGATGCCTCCAACGTGTCACAGGGGCAGAAGCAGCTGCTGACAATTGCCAGGGCAATTCTTGCAGATAACAGAGTTCTCATTCTTGACGAGGCGACATCATCTGTGGATACCAGAACCGAGGAACTGATTCAGAAAGCCATGGATAACCTCATGGAGGGAAGAACAAGCTTCATAATAGCTCACAGACTGTCCACGATAAAGAATGCCGACCTTATTCTGGTTATGAAGGACGGAGACATCATCGAGCAGGGAAGTCACGAGGAGCTGCTGGAACAGAACGGTTTTTATGCAGATTTATATAACTCACAGTTTGACGAGAACGGAGATATTGAGTTATAATATAATTCTATAGAAGGAAAGATTTTTTGCCGAGGAGGAATATATATGAGGAAACTGGTAACAATCAGTAGAGAATACGGCAGTGGTGGCAGAAAGATCGGTAAAATCCTGGCTGAGAAGCTGGGAGTACCGCTATATGATAAAGAAATAATCGATTTGGCTGTTGAGAAGAGCGGACTTTCAAGAGATATAATTGAAACCGCAGAGCTCAGAGCAAAGAGCAGCTTTTCATACAGCCTGTCATCGGCAATGAGCTTCGGAGAAGGCTATATCGGTGACAATGTTTCGCTGAACGAGAAGCTTTTCATCACCCAGGTAGATGTAATCAATCAGATTGCCTCAACGGGTGAGGGCGTAATTGTGGGAAGATGTGCCGACTACATACTGAGAGAAATGCCGGGAGTGACAAACGTGTTCATTCACGCAGAGCTTGAGGACAGAATCAGGAGGAGCATAGACGAGTACGGTGATGATCCGCAGAAGGCAAAGAGCATCGTTCAGACATATGACAAGGCGAGAGCCAACTATTACAACTATCATACATGTCAGAAATGGGGAGAATACTCCAATTATAACTTATCAATAAACAGCAGCTACATCACTGAAGAGGACGCTGCT
>JBJESZ010000047.1:3379-10677 GCA_051883055.1 Emergencia sp. | reverse complement strand
AGTTCATCCCTCTCATTTGAACATGCCGGCAGCACAAGCATTTCATGTATAGATGACGGAATCAGATACAGGTCGTCATCATACTCATCTGCCTGCCCGGCGAGAGCTTTTTCATACAGCACAACTCCCGCGCCCATTGTCCTGTGTTCGTTTGTCAGAATATTAAATGCCTCCGTTACTTCCAGAATACTAAGCGGCATAAGTTCGGGTGTATTCTTCACGGCAAATTCATACAGTTCATTCTCTGTCCACCCGTGGTCTCTGGCAATTTCCTCCGTTATTACAGCACTGTAAAATCCATTGTCGGGACATGAAATAACGGCTCTGTATATTATTGTAAGATTCAGCCAGCTTCTGTGAGGCTTATCCTTTAGCATTCCAATATTTCGGTTTGTATTAACAAGCTGAAATACAATGTTATTCTCATGTATAGCCTGGTCCATCTCTATAGAGAACTGTTTTCCCATCTCTATTCCTGCAACGTAGTACTCTGCCGCTATCTTCATCGTCTCTTCAAAGCTGGTGCCTTTCATGTACATGTTATACATGTCGTCCACATAAAGGTTTGGAACGACCGATGTCTGATCGTCAGGTCTTATATGTAAACACTCCTTCGTGTGGTTAACCTTAGGTATGCGCTCCAGCTTGACACTGTAGCCGGAGTATTCCTCAGGCAGGTATTTCATAATCTCAACAAAGGCTCTGTCTCTGAATTCGTTATATTTCATATTACCATTCTCCATTTCCTGCAAAAAAAGAGAGACTGCCCGTTACGCAATCTCTCATATATACATTTACTTCCGTCCGTGCCCTTTTCATCGGCACAGCACTAAAATACTACTTCAATTTAAAATTATACCAGTAAATGCAGATTCTTCGCTACGCCGTAAAGAAATCTCTGTTTCCAGTATTTCCACATCTTGTTCGGGAAATCTCTCCCGGATGTCTGCATTATTATATTGCTCAGCACCAGTCCTCTAAAAGAGTCCGGTACTATTTCCAGTGCACTTCTTATGGCTGAAATCCTGTTCTCCAGAAGAATCTTTTCTAAAGCATATTTTTCAGTAGGTCTGCTGATTTCAGCTGTTGCTCCCCCATCCATCACGAGGCTGTAACTGTGTACCGATAAATCGCGATCCTCTTTCAGTTCTTCCAGACGGCTTTCCATTCTCACCAGGTCACGCACTGCCCAAATTGTCTGATAATACACTGCATCCGGCATTACATACTCTGCAAATCTGGTCTGCTGCCATTCTCTTGACAAAACCTCCTCCTTCCTGAAACCTCTATCTAAACTTTAACATAGGTCAAATGGGGAAATCTACACATATACATTACATTTTTCTACTGAAATATTACATTCTCATTTTCCACCTTATCATCACCTTATCATCATACCCTTACAGCACGCGTCGCAGAGCACCACTGATAAAGGGCGGGTTCGCACAACGAACCCGCCCTCAAAGACTAATTCATATTAAATTACAGTTCTTCAGCCAGTACTGCAATCAGCTCTCCGGCCTTAACCTGCTGTCCTTCGGAAGCGATGATTTCCTTTACGAATCCGTCACTTGTAGCGATGATGTTTGTTTCCATCTTCATAGCCTCTATAACAGCTATAGGCTGCTTGTCAGTAACCTTTTCGCCTTCCTTAACCAGCACCTTTATGATTGTGCCAGGGATGTTTGCACCGATTTCCATCGGGTTATCTTCATCAGCAAAGCGTACTGTTGCACCTGCCGTTGCAACAGTCTGAGCCTTTTCATCCTTGATTCTTACAACTCTTCTGTTTCCGTTAACTTCGAATACAAGGTCTCTGTAGCCTTCCTTGTCAACTGCTCTGATTTCGTGAAGCTTGATAACCAGAATCTTACCTTCTTCCAGTTTTACCTCACAGGTTTCACCTTCTTCAAGTCCGTGGAAGAAGATATCAGAGCCCATGTATCTGAAGCTTCCATCCTTCTTGATGCTGTTCAGATAATCCTCGTATACTTTCGGATACAGAGCATAGCTCAGAACCTCCTGAGGTGTTCCCTCAAGTCCGAAGTGCTTCTGTAAACCTGTTTTGATATAATCGAAATCTTCCGGAGGAAGAAGCTCACCAGGTCTGCATGTAATAGGCTCCTTATCCTTTAGAACCAGCTTCTGAAGATCCTTAGGGAATCCGCCTTCAGGCTGACCCATCATACCCTCAAAGTAGGATACGATTGAATCAGGGAAGTCGATGCCCTGACCCTTTTCAAGAATGTTTTCCGGAGTCAAATCGTTCTGAACCATGAAAATTGCCATGTCACCAACTGCCTTTGATGAAGGGGTTACCTTGACGATATCGCCAAGCATCTGGTTAACAGACTTATACATGTTCTTAACCTCTTCAAACTTATGGCCAAGGCCAAAGCTTTCTACCTGCGGTTTCAGGTTGGAGTACTGTCCTCCAGGAATCTCATACTTGTATATTTCAGCAGTTGAAGTTACAAGCTCTGATTCAAATTTCTTGTAAACAGGTCTTACATCCTTCCAGTACTCAGAAATCTTCTGGATACCGTCGAGCTCGATTCCTGTATCTCTTCTTGATTTTTCTACAGCCGCAACTACAGAGTTCAGGCCTGGCTGAGATGTAAGGGCTGACATACTGTTGAATGCAGCGTCTACGATATCAACATCAGCCTGAGCTGCCATCAGAATAGTAGCGATTCCGTTTCCGCTTGTATCATGAGTGTGCAGGTGAATTGGAATACCGATTTCTTCCTTCAGTGCTCTGACAAGTTTACGTGCAGCCATTGGCTTCAGCAGGCCTGACATATCCTTGATGCCGAGAATATGAGCACCTCTCTTTTCCAGCTCCTTAGCCATTCTGATATAGTAGTCAAGATTATATTTAGTTCTTGAATCGTCCAGAATATCACCTGTATAGCAGATACATGCTTCAGCAAGCTTACCCTGGTTAAGAGTTTCGTCAAGAGCAACCTCCATACCCTGAATCCAGTTCAGTGAGTCGAAGATACGGAATACGTCGATTCCTGCCTTAGCTGACTCCTTAACGAATTCTCTGATTACGTTGTCAGGGTAGTTCTTGTATCCTACAGCGTTTGCTCCTCTGATAAGCATCTGGAACATGATGTTAGGAATCTTCTCTCTTAAAGTTTCAAGTCTTTCCCATGGTGATTCCTTCAGGAATCTGTATGAGGTATCGAATGTAGCTCCGCCCCACATTTCAAGTGAGAAGAAATCTTTACCATACAGAGCGACTGCAGGCGCAATCTTTTCCATATCTACAGTTCTTACTCTTGTTGCCATCAGGGACTGCTGAGCGTCTCTCATTGTTGTATCAGTAATAAGAAGTCTCTGCTGGTTCAGAGCCCAGTCAGCTACAGCCTTTGGTCCCTTCATGTCCAGCAGCTGCTTGGTTCCTGAAAGAGTATTAATTTCTGTCTTTGGAATTCTCGGGAATACAGGTACGTTAAACTGAGGCTTTTCTCCGCCTGTTTCGTTAACTACCTTGTTTCCTATATATGACAGAACCTTTAATTCCTTGTCGTCTGCCATTCTGATATTAAGCAGTTCCGGATTGGACTCAATGAATCCCGTATCGCAGTCACCTTTGATAAATGTCGGATGGTTAAGAACGTTAAGCATGAAGCCGATGTTAGTCTTAACACCCTTGATTTTAGTTTCTCTCAGCGCTCTGATAGCCTTTCTTGCAGCACCCTCAAACGTATATGCGGAAGCTGTCATCTTAACAAGCAGGCTGTCGTAGTATGGAGAAATAACCGCACCTGTAAATCCGTTTCCGCCATCCAGTCTGATGCCGTATCCGGACGCACTTCTGTAATCCTCGATAATACCGGTGTCAGGGGCAAAACCGTTTGCAGGGTCTTCAGTAGTTATTCTGCACTGAATTGCATAGCCTCTGGTATGAATATCCTTCTGGCTCTTGATGCTGATTTCATCAGAGTCTAAAGCATAACCCTCTGCAATCAGAATCTGTGTCTGAACGATATCAATTCCTGTTACAACTTCTGTTACAGTGTGCTCTACCTGTATTCTCGGGTTCATTTCGATGAAGAAATGATTTCCGTCCTTATCAAGCAGGAATTCAACTGTACCTGCACTTCTGTAGTTTACTGCACGGGCAATCTTCAGTGCATCTTCGCAGATAGCGTTTCTCTGTTCATCAGTCAGGCACAGTGAAGGTGTGAATTCGATAACCTTCTGGTGTCTTCTCTGAATTGAACAGTCTCTTTCCCAAAGATGTACCACATTGCCGTATTTATCTCCCAGAATCTGAACCTCGATATGCTTAGGTTTCTCCAGATATTTTTCAATAAAGATATCATCGATACCGAATGCCTTCTTTGCTTCGCTCTTGGCACTTCTGAATTCAGGAATAAGGTGTTCTTCATCTCTAACAATTCTCATTCCTCTTCCGCCGCCGCCTGCTGCTGCCTTCAGCATAATCGGATATCCGCATTTTCTTGCAAATTCCTTAGCCTGTTCTTCTGATTCAATTGCTTTTTCAACGCCTGGAATTGTTGGCACGCCAACCTTAGCTGCTACAAGCTTAGACTGAATCTTGTCTCCCAGACTTCCCATCATCTTATCAGTAGGTCCGATGAATTCGATTCCTGCGGCTTCACACGCTGCTGCAAATTCCTCATTTTCAGACAGGAATCCATATCCCGGATGGATAGCATCTACACCCTTGGACTTGGCCAGGTCGATGATTTCATCGATTCCAAGGTATGCCGCTACCGGTGCTTTTCCCTTACCTACAAGGTAGGACTCGTCTGCTTTAGTTCTAAACAGTGCATTCTTATCCTCTTCTGAGTAAATTGCAACAGTTCTGATGCCCAGCTCGTGGCAGGCTCTGAAAATTCTGATTGCAATTTCACCTCTGTTTGCTACTAGGACTCTTTTAAATTTCCTAATGTCGCTCATTGCTGTCTCCTCTCCTCTTACGATTCTATACACACTATTTTAATTTTTATCGACCAGATCTTCTTCGCTCAATCTCTCTGAGAAGTTTCTTTCTCAGCCTGATATCATCAGGTGTGATTTCAACAAGTTCATCGTCCTCTATGAACTCCAGTGCCTCTTCAAGAGTAAACGTTCTAGGCGGTGACAGCTTGATAGCATCGTCGCTTCCTGCTGCACGCATGTTGCTAACCTTCTTTGCCTTGCACGGGTTAACCTCCATGTCTTCACTTCTGGAATTCATTCCTACGATCATACCTTCGTAAACCCTCGTTCCCGGTTCTACGAACATCTGAACTCTCTCACCTATATTGAACAAAGCGTACGGAGTACATGTTCCTTCCTCTATGGCAATTGCCACGCCGTTGTTTCTTCCGGTTATCTCTCCTTTATAAGGTTCAAAATCGAAGAAACGTCTTTCCATGTTCCCTTCGCCTCTGGTGTCGTTAATAAATTCGGAACGGTAGCCAAGCAGCCCTCTGGTCGGAACGTGATATTCCAGCTTGGAATATCCGTTTTCACCGGTCATCTGAACCATTACACCCTTACGCAGGTTAAGCTTGGAGATTACTGTTCCAGCATATTCATCAGGTACAGATATTACAACCTCCTCCACCGGTTCAAGCTTCTGTCCGTTCTCGTCCCTTCTAATTATTACTTCAGGCTTGGATACTGCAAGCTCATATCCTTCTCTGCGCATGTTTTCTATCAGAATTGACAGATGTAGCTCTCCTCGTCCTGAAACCTTGAAGCTGTCTGTCGAATCGGTTTCTTCAACTGTAAGACCGACATTAACCTCCAGCTCTTTTTCCAGTCTCTCTTTTATATGTCTGGAAGTTACGAACTTTCCTACTTTTCCTGCAAACGGTGACTTGTTTACCATAAAGTTCATAGAAAGTGTCGGCTCTTCAATCTTTATCATTTCCATCGGCTGCGGGTCTGCAGTATCGCATATTGTTTCTCCTATTGAAATATCTGATATTCCGGATACCACAACGATGTCTCCACATTCAGCTTCTTTAACAGCCGTTCTCTTAAGGCCTCTATATACAAAAATCTGATTTATTTTTCTCTGAACAAGCTGACCGTCTTCCTTGGCAACAGTTACAGTCTGGCCTTCTCTGATGATTCCCTTTGTAATTCTTCCTATACCAAGTCTTCCGATGTAATCATCATATCCTAAAGTAGAAACCTGCAGCTGCAGTGGTTCTTCACGCAAATCGGGGTATGGCTCGCAATGCTTGATAATTGTATCAAACAGAGGTGTGATATCCAGTCCTCCGTAACCTGCAGGAGTATGCTTCATCTTTACGCCGCCGGACTCAACTTCCAGACCCTGTGCATCAGCCGGATCGTACACTGCAATTCCCTGTCTCGCAATCCCGTAAAGAATTGGGAAATCAAGCTGTTCATCGTTAGCATTCAGATCCATGAAAAGTTCATAAACCTCGTCCACAACCTCATCGATTCTTGCGTCCTTCTTGTCAAGCTTATTGATGAACAGTATCGGATTAAGTCCCTGTTCAAGAGACTTGGAAAGAACGAATCTTGTCTGGGGCATTGGTCCCTCACTTGAGTCAACCAGCAGAATTACTGTATCTACGGTCTTCATTATACGCTCTACCTCTGATGAGAAATCAGCATGTCCCGGTGTATCCACTATATTTATCTTAACATCACCATGCATGATGGAGCAGTTCTTGGAGTATATGGTGATACCTCTTTCTCTCTCGATATCATCACTGTCCATAACGCAGTCAACGACCTCTTCGTTTGCACGAAATACTCCGCTCTGATTTAGAAAAGCATCTACAAGCGTTGATTTTCCTGCATCTACGTGGGCTATAACCGCTATATTAATAATCTTTTGTTTCTCTGCCATATAAAAACCCTCTTTCGTTGGGCAAAAATTGTCCATAATATATATACATTTTATCACATTGCAATTTTCTTTACAACATTAACATCGTGAAGTATACCGCATACATTAAACAAAAAGCATTATTTTTGAAGAAAAGGAGAAATTCAATGCCTGATTTATTTTTGAGCCCGTCAACACAGGAATATAACCTGTACAACGGTGGCGGAAACGAAGAATATTATGCAAATCTTATTGCAGATGCAATGGAACCATACCTCAATGCCAGCGGAATAACCTTTACCAGAAACGACCCAAGCGGCACGGTCAGCAATTCAATAGCCGATTCCAACGCAGGCACCTACAGATTTCACCTGGCCATTCATTCTAACGCTGCTCCCCCGAACCTGGCAGGACAAGTCAGAGGAGCAGACGCATATTATTACAGGGATTCACAGAGGTCTCA
>JBJESZ010000047.1:2207-3279 GCA_051883055.1 Emergencia sp. | reverse complement strand
AAACTCTTTGAGGATATATTTAACGGAAACGAACTTGTTCGAATGGTTTTTTCGGCCAGAAGAAAAAAATCGCTCGAATACAGCAGGGTCACCTTTCGCCCTGTGAAAATCGGAGGTGAAATAAGGTTTCAGGCTGAGTACACATATGAGAAAAAGGTTACTCATAACAATCTTGACTCAGCGGATGCTTTTGCGGAGGCTAAGCGTCTGCTTGCCGAGGATTTCAAGCAGATTAACATTTTCACCGCGACCGAGGATATTCAGGTTCTTGCATCAAAGCCTACAAAGCCAAGAATTACTACCAGGCCGGCAACCAGGGGTATTCCGACTCTTGAACACAACCGCAGCAAAAAATACGCTATTCCAAATGGAACGCCCTGTGATTTTCTTATCAGGCTTGGCGTAATGGAGGAAAATGGCAGGGTTGTAGACAGACATTACAGCAAGTTCCGCCAGATAAACCGCTATCTGGAAATTGTGGAAGATGTGTTTCCTTATCTCCCTGAGGATAAGACCCTGAAAATTATCGACTTCGGATGCGGCAAGGCCTATCTGACCTTTGCGCTTTATCACTATCTGAAGATTGTGAAGAATAGAGATGTGGAAATCATCGGTCTGGATCTTAAGAAGGATGTAATCGCGTTCTGCAATAAGATTGCGCGCGACCTCGGCTATGATGAGCTTAAATTTCTTATGGGTGACATAGCCGACTACACAAATGACAGTGCCGATATGGTAGTTACACTTCACGCCTGCGATACCGCCACTGACTACGCTTTGATAAACGCGGTAAACTGGAACACTAAGGTAATACTTTCTGTTCCATGCTGCCAGCACGAGCTTTTCAGTCAGATTCGCGACGAAGTCCACCAGCCCATGCTGAAGCATGGTATTCTGAAGGACCGTCTGACGGAATATCTGACGGACGGACTCAGAGGTCTCAAGCTGGAGGCTGCCGGATATGATGTGGCTATGATCGAATTTACAAGTCTGGAGCACACTGCAAGAAATATAATGATCAAAGCTGTCAGAACGGGAAGTCCTGACAGTCCTTCAGCTCGTAAGGCTCAGT
>JBJESZ010000047.1:0-2107 GCA_051883055.1 Emergencia sp. | reverse complement strand
CCTCCAAATCCGCCGCCTATGCTTCCACCGCCCGAATCGGCTGCGGAAGCAACGATGGAATTGATAACACTGCTTTCCATAGACTTGGCACAGCTGTTAAACATCTGGCTGTACCACAGCATGCTGTAAATGGATGTTGTATTATATCCATAGTACCAGTCAGGCTGATTGACACGAATCTTCTCAAATTTCTTAGCCCATTTATCAGATAATCCCATTACATATGCATACGGAAGTACATTGTAAAAATATTCAGGATCCTCTTCAACAAGCATGTTCAGCTTTTCAAGCTCTGCAGTTTCGATAAAATCCCTGAAGCCAAGAATCTGACCCTGCAGCCTTGCGCCTCTCTCTGTTCTCTTTCTCATAAGCACGACGGCCGTAAAAGTAACCAGAGTCGATATCACAACCAGCAGTCCGTATGCAGCGCTCTCCATCAGTACTGAAGTAATCACTGCAGATATCCCCACACCGATTACTGCAAATACAGTCGCAATAACCACTGTGACTCTTCTCTTTGCCCTGCTTGTAGCATCCCATTTATCAAACAGATTGATAATGTACAGCATGCTTATTACAAGGAATAATCCAATCGGAATCAGGCCAAGGAAAGCGACAGCCTTAAACTTTGCCGTAGCCGCGATTATTACGCTTATAACCGGAGGGACAAACATCATAACGAACCCTATTATTCTGCATACTGTTGAAGAAACAGTAAACAGAGCGTTCTTACCTTTATAGCTGTCCTTTATCTGCTGCTGCGCCAGCTGGAAATCTTCCCCAAAGCCGCTTGGAAGATCATCAGTTTCCACTGAATCACCTGTCTCAAACAGACCTCTGAAGAAAGTTCTTACGAAGGTTTTCTCGCTGCGGTCAATATCCCTTAGCTTATCCAGTCTGAATCGGTTCTTGTCATACTCTGTAATTCTAAGGTATCCTTTTTCGGCAAGGTACATGATAAGAGACAGAACGTCCTTGTAGTCGACGCTTCCATCTATTACATATCCCAGATCTGCAGGTGTCATCCCCTCAGGCGGATAGAATTCCACAGTCTTAACTATCTTAGGATCTCTTCCGAACAGGAACCACAGAAGCAGCATCACAACAGGAATCACAATAAGTATTGCTGTCAGGGGAACCGCCATCCAGTTTCTGTTTGCCGGGTTCTCCCAGTATCCTTCAGGCAGCTCTGCGCTGAGGGTAATTCCGTATCCCTTCGGTAATTTCTTTGCATTAATAGTTATAACGTTCTTTTTCTCGTCGTAGTTATACTCAACCTCTGCCTTTCCGGTGGAGCCGTATCGCCCGCCGTACAGCTGTATGGCGTCAGCATCTATAGCTTTAGGAAGCTTAACCTTAATCGTGGACGCCTGAATGGAAGTGTCCCAGCCGGTAGGAAGAAGATCCAGAGACAGATAATCCTTCTCGCTGTCCTTATCCTCATATCCCACAATATTGTATCTTATATTATAGGTATGCTTCCCCTTAAGAACCTTGTCAGCATCTCCAATTTTGATTATCTGGTTCCAGCTGTTGTCATACTCGCTGGAAACCTCATAAGGATCGCCGTCCACATCAATTTTCTTAATCGTGTAGATTCCCGGTTCATAAGGTATATACCTGAAAATACCGTGCTTTGCCTCCTTGAAATTGACTTTGATAGTCTCTTCAATCTTACACACGTGATCGTCTGTAACATCAACGTTTACATCGAATCTGTTCGTAGCGTATCCGGCGCTTTCACCAAACACAAAGGCTGGCAGTGACAGGGTCATCACCAGAGACATTGCAATGATGCTAAATAGTTTCTTCATTTAAAATTCCACCTTTACGTTCTTACGTTCTTCTTCAGCATCCACCTCAAACATAGGCTTTCTTGTAAAGTGGAATATTCCTGCAAGAATATTGCTTGGGAACATTTCGCATTTATTGTTGAACTGTTTTACAACTCCGTTATAATACTTTCTTGCATTTGCTATATCATTCTCCACGCTCTTGAGCTGTTCCTGAAGATCCAGGAAGTTTGTGTTCGCCTTCAGATCAGGATAGCTCTCTGCAACAGCAAAAAGAGTTTTCAGCGTTCCTGTCAGATTCTTCTCGCCTTCGA
>JBJESZ010000046.1:0-10939 GCA_051883055.1 Emergencia sp. | reverse complement strand
GCATAGCATTCATCGAACCCCGCGTCAAACGCGGGGTTTTCCTTATACAAAAAACAGACATCAGAGGCAATCTCTGACGTCTGTAATGTATTATTAGATTGTTATTACCCTGTTTTTCTTAGAATTCAAGGTTCATTTCTGTTTCAGGATCGAATACCAGCGCAACATCACCGCTGAATGTGATTGGAATCTCCTGTCCCTGATAGAATTCAGTTCCCTCTGCAAGATCTACGGTAGGAACGATTACTATGGATTCCTTTCCCATTACCTTAACGTGAAGATACATTTCACTTCCCATATCCTCGTATACGTCAAGAGTGCTTACTACGGCATTTTCCTTGCTCTTTGCAATGCTGATATGAGGAGGACGCACGCCAAGAGTAACTTTTCTTGACTCGATTCCGTTAGCGGCAAGTCTTTCCTGCTTATCGCGTGAAAGCTTAACATTCAGACCGTCCACTACAACATGATATCCATCTTCACCCTTTACCAGGTCAGCATCATAGAAATTCATCTGAGGAACTCCGATGAAGCCTGCTACAAACAGATTTGCAGGGTGGCGGTAAACCTCCTGAGGAGTACCTATCTGCTGAACCTCTCCATCCTTCATAATAACGATACGGTCACCTAATGTCATAGCCTCTGTCTGGTCATGAGTAACGTATACGAAGGTTGTATCAATAACCTTACGAAGCTTGATGATTTCAGCACGCATCTGGTTACGAAGCTTTGCGTCAAGGTTGGAAAGAGGTTCATCCATCAGGAATACCTTAGGATTTCTTACGATTGCACGGCCTATTGCAACTCTCTGACGCTGACCTCCTGACAGTGCCTTAGGCTTTCTGTCAAGGTAGTTGGTAATATCAAGAATCTCAGCTGCTTCTCTGACCTTTCTGTCGATTTCATCCTTAGGAACTTTTCTCATCTTCAGAGGGAATGCCATATTATCATAAACTGACATATGAGGATACAAAGCGTAGCTCTGGAATACCATTGCGATATCTCTGTCCTTAGGTGCCACGTCATTCACTCTTTCACCATCGATGAGCAGATCTCCTTCAGAGATTTCCTCAAGTCCGGCAATCATACGAAGAGTCGTCGATTTTCCGCAGCCTGACGGACCAACAAGTACGATGAATTCCTTGTCAGCAATTTCAATGTTGAAATCGTCAACTGCGATTACACCGCCGTCAACTATTTTCAGGTTGGTCTTCTTTTCAGGTTCGCCCTTTTTTGTCTTTGGTTTAACATATGGGTAAATTTTCTTTATATTCTTTAATGTAACTTGTGCCATTAGCGACAACTCCTTCCATACAGTCTTGTTATTTCTGCAATATGCTCAGCCAGATCATCTGTCAGCGCATCCTTCTTCATACGCCATCTCCAGTTGCCCTGAGGAATTCCGGGCGTGTTCATTCGTCCGTCTGCTCCGGATCTCAGATAGTCCTGCATCTGAGCGATAAACGTATCTGCAACCGAACTCATTCCGGCTCTTACAATAGCAATATCCAGTTCATCTGCATCCCTGACACCCAGATATTTCTTCGCGTATTCCACATCTTCACTGCAGGCATCCTCTGTCCAGCCGATAAGCGTGGTGTTGTCATGTGTGCCTGTGTAGCATATGCAGTTGTTTGGGTAGGTGTGAGGCAGGTAATTGCTCTGTTCTCTCGAATCGAAAGCAAACTGTAAAACCTTCATTCCCGGAAATCCTGAATTTGCAAGAAGTGCTCCAACCTCAGGCGTAATATATCCCAGGTCTTCTGCAATAAACTCACGTCCTGCAAACCATGAGGACAGCACATTGACAAAGTCTGTGTCAGGTCCCTTAACCCAGTGGCCGTTTACAGCTGACTCGCCGTATGGTACAGCCCAGTAGCTTTCAAAGCCCCTGAAGTGGTCAATTCTCAGGATATCATAAAGTTCAAGCGCGCCTGCCACTCTGTCAATCCACCAGCCGTAGCCTTTCTCTTTCAGGTAATCCCATCTGTACAACGGATTTCCCCAAAGCTGACCGTCAGCACTGAAGGCATCAGGCGGTACTCCGGACACTTCAATCGGCATATTTTCTTCATCAAGGTAGAAGCACTCAGGATTAGCCCATACATCTGATGAATCCATGGCAACATATATAGGAAGATCTCCGATTATCCTGATACCCTTTTCTTCAGCATAGTTCTTCAAAGCACCCCACTGCATGTAGAACAGATACTGAATAAACTTAAAGAATTCCATATCCTCTGCAAGAAGCTCCCTGTATTTTTCTATTGCTTCCGACTCATGTTTTCTTATGCTCTCGTCCGGCCACTCCGTCCATGGTCTCATTCCGAAGTGTCTCTTCAGAGCCATGAACAGTGCGTAATTGTCCAGCCATTTCTTTTCATGGCAGAAATTCTTAATTGATTGAACATCCACAAGGCTCTCATCTGATTTGTGCTTAAGATATGCCTTTTTCAGGATGTCGAATCTGTTTGCGTACATCTTTCCGTAATCCACACGTTCAGGGTCATCGCCCCAGTCTATAGATTTTACTTCCTCAGCATTCAGAAGTCCCTGCTCGATAAGCATATCAAGATCCACCATATACGGATTGCCCGCGTATGTGGAAAAGCTCTGATATGGAGAATCACCGTAGCTGATCGGTCCCACAGGGAGTATCTGCCAGTATTTCTGATCTGCCTTGCGAAGAAAATCAATGAAATTGTACGCCTCCTTCCCCAGAGTGCCTATACCGTATTCGGATGGCAGGGAAGTTATTGAAAGTAATATTCCACTGTATCTTTTACTCATATTCTTAGCCCTTTACTGCTCCCGCTGCAACACCCTTGATGATGTGCTTCTGGCATGTCAAGTAGAATACTATTACAGGAATAATACTCATCGTGATAAGAGCCATAATAGCACCAAGGTCTATGCTGCCGTAGCTTCCCTGCAGGTACTGAATATGAATAGGAATTGTCATATACTTCGTACGATTCAGTGACAGATATGGTAACAGATAGTCGTTCCAGATCCACATGATTTCCAGAATGCCCACGGAAATCATAGTCGGTCTCAGCATCGGGAATACAACTCTGAAATATGTTCTGATAGGTCCGCAGCCGTCGATAGCCGCCGCCTCTTCAATTTCAAGGGGTATTCCCTTAATAAAGCCTGTGAACATAAAGACGGCAAGTCCTGCACCGAATCCCAGATAAATAACAGGTATTGTCCATGGTGTGTTAAGGTGAAGGGTATCTGCTGTCTTTGCAAGAGTAAACATTACCATCTGGAAAGGTACTACCATTGAGAATACGAACAGATAGTAGCATACTCTGCATATAGTGCTGTCTACACGGGCAATGAACCATGCCGCCATGGATGTACATATCAGAATCAGGGCAGTCGACAGTAATGTGATTACCAGACTGAAAAGTACCGACTTCATAAACGGATAGTTACCGAAGGTCATACCCTTGATATAGTTGGCAAAGCCTACGCCTGTCTCTGCATCAGGAAATGCGAAGGTTCTGGTCTTTACAAAAGTATTTGCCTTAAAGGAGTTCATCAGCACGATCAGCATTGGAAGAACGTATATGACGGATATTACGGAAAGCACGCCGACTAAAGCAGTCTTTGCTCTGCGTTCTCCGCTAAGAGACTTTCCCTTGTTCATTACTGCTGCACCTCCTTCGATTTTGTTCCCTTTAGCTGTGCCACTGAAATAGCTGCTACAAGTATGAAGAACAGTACTGCCTTGGCCTGTGCTACGCCACGGGCTCCGGAGCTTTCTCCATAGAATGTGTTAAATATGTTCAGTGCCAGCATTTCTGTTGTCTTTACAACTGTTCCGTCATCCTGCCATACGTAAGGCTGTCCTCCTGTCAGTGCCAGGTTCTGGTCAAACAGCTTGAAACCGTTGGTTAAGGTCAGGAACATACATATTGTGATTGACGGCATGAGGTTCGGAATAGTAACATGAATTAATGTGTGCCATCTGCTTGCGCCGTCTATCTTCGCAGCTTCCATCATATCTTCAGGAATAGACTGCAGACCCGCAATGTATATAATCATCATGTAGCCGACCTGCTGCCAGCACATAAGAATAATCAATCCCCAAAAGCCGTACTTGGTTTCCATCAGAATAGATGTGTTGTACTGACTTAAAATTCCGTCAAAAATCATACTCCAGATGTATCCTAATACGATACCTCCGATAAGGTTAGGCATAAAGAATACAGTTCTGAAAATGTTGGATCCTTTAATACCCTGTGTTAAAAGATAGGCAATGATAAATGCCAGTAAATTGATTAATAATAGCGATACTGCGGCATACAGACCTGTATACCAGAATGCATGTACAAATGTCGCGTCCTTAAATGCACTTAAGTAATTCGAGAAACCGGTGAATGTTGCGTCACTGGTTGTTGTGAATTTACAGAAGGACAAATAGAAGCCTTTTACGAATGGGTAAACAAATCCGATCATAAATGCCGCCAAGGTTGGAAGCAGGAACAGCCAGAAGCTGTTTCTGATAGGGCGTCTGATAAGTTCGGAGTTTACTGCCGCGCCATTGCTCGCACGTCCTTTTTTCATAAACGTCTCCTCCAGTCGGATTAACTATGCAAAGAGCGAGAGAGATTCCCCCCTCGCCCCTACTTATTTAATTTGATAAATTGTAGAATATCGACGTGATTATTTGTTAGCTGCTTTGTACTGGTCAGCCCAACCCTGTACGAATGCCTTTTCTACGTCTTCCCAAGTTCCCTTGCCAGCATCGTACTTGTTCATAGCTGCTACAAGAGTTGCTCTCCATTCATTTACGTTAGGAGTGTAGTTGAATGCCCAGGAAACTGCATACTTTCCGTCTTCAATCATCTGGTTGCAGTTCTGGAAGAATACGTTATCAGTTTCTGCTGCTGACTTGTAAGGAATTACTCCGAACTGTTCAGCCATTACCTGAGTACCTGCTTCTGAAGTAACCATCCACTTCATGAAGTCAAGAGTAGCATTGATATTTTCTTCTGAAGCCTTAGCATTTACAGCCCAGCAGTTTTCTGTTCCTGCGCAAAGACCAGCATTTTCTTCTCCTTCAACTCCGCAGTAGATAGGAATCATTGCAAGCTTTTCTGCTCCTAGACCTTCACTTAATGCTGCATATTCCCAAGAACCGTTCTGGAAGAATACAGCCTTTTCAGCCAGGAATTCACCTTCTGCATCGTATCCGCCTGTAGCAAGAGTTGTCTTATCCTGTGCAGCGTTGTTGATGTACAGATCCCAGATCATCTTGAAGTTGTCAAGGTAAGTTCCCTTGATTTCTGCAGGACATGCAGTCCACTCATCGTCTCTGCTCTCATAGAACAGTGGCATGTTAGCTAAGTGTCCTGAGAATCTCCATGATGAAGAATCGTCCATTCCGGATGATGTGAATGCATCGAATCCTAATTCGCCGGCTCTAGCGTGGATATCTTCTGCAACAGCCTTTAATGAAGCGAAGTCCTTAATGTCGCTTAGTTCATATCCAGCCTTCTTTAGAAGATCAGTATTTGTGATGATACCGAATACTTCGTAGCAGTATCCGATCGAACATACTTTTCCGTTTTCATCGTAAAGAGTGGTGGCATCAGTTGTCAGCTCATTGTAAACATCTGTGTCCTTCAGATCGTAGCAGTAGTCCTTCCATGTGTTAACTGCAGCTGGATTACCGGCTACGAAAAGTGTAGGGGCTTCTGACTTGTCCATTTCAGCAGTAAGAGTTGATTCATAATTACCTGATGCTGCAGTAACAACCTTTACAGGAACGCCAGTTTCTTCTGTATATGTTGCCGCAATCTGCTGAAGAGCTTCGTCAGCTTCTGGCTTAAAGTTTAACCAGTATACAGAACCTGCCGCGTCTCCACCTTTAGATCCGCATCCAGCTAACAGACCAACTACCATGCATAGTGTCATAGCCAGAGCTAATAGTCTTTTCTTGTTCATTGATATGTCTCCCTTCAATGTTAAAAATAATCGTATCGGGTTGGCTACTCCCAACATACTTACATAATACGACATTTTTTTAACAAATTCAACAAATTATACAAAGTATACACAAAATGTTTAAAAAAAAATTTTCTTATATTTCACAAAACAGACTTTATACTTACTCGCTCTTGTCAAACTCTGTCTGTTTTGATAAACTGATATACAAATCTAAAGAATTGACCGTTTGCGGAGGGATAAAATGAACGTACTTGAAGAACGAATTTTAAAAGATGGAATCGTTAAAGAGGGAAATGTGCTGAAGGTTGACAGCTTCCTGAACCACCAGATGGACATTCAGCTTTTCGATGAGATGGGAAAGGAATGGAAGAGACGCTTCGAAGGAAAGGAAATCAACAAAATCCTTACAATTGAAGCCTCAGGCATTGGAATTGCAGTCGCTGTAGCAAGGCATTTCAACGCTCCGGTTGTTTTCGCCAAAAAATCCAAGAGCATAAATATAGACGGCGACATGTATGTTGCAGAGGTTGAATCCTTTACACACAAGACAAAAAATCAGGTTATTGTATCAAAGAAATTTCTTGGTCCGGAGGATCATGTTCTGATTATCGATGATTTTCTTGCAAACGGATGCGCCCTTCAGGGTCTGATTAATATTGCCAATGATGCAGGTGCCACAGTTGAGGGCATCGGAATCGCAATTGAAAAAGGCTTTCAGGTAGGCGGACAGGTAATAAGAAATCTGGGTTTTCAGCTTGAGTCTCTTGCCATAGTAGACGACATGGATGCAGCTGCCGGCACCATTACGTTCCGCAAATAAATATACAGATAATTTAATATTAAACACAGAAAATCTAAGGCGGGCTGTCAGTTCAGCTCGCCTTTCATTCCGTCTCTGTATTCTTCTATAAGCCTTACATCATAAAAATGGTTAAGCATATCTTCATTTCCCTGCACATACACCTTCACGTAGTTGTCAGTGTACCCGGTTACCATACCATCCACAGCCTCCTCAAAAAGCACACGTCTGACAGCGCCCTGACATTTCTCGTAGAATGCACGTGCCGCGTCATCTGCCTTTTCTATCAAAACCTGACTCCTCCGGTTCTTTTCAGGACCCGGAAGCTGTCCCTCCATTTCGGCAGCGACTGTCCCCTTTCGCTGAGAGTACTTGAAAGCATGAACCTTGCAGAAGCCTGTCTCGTCAATAATTCTCAGACTGTCAGCAAAATCCTCTTCAGTCTCCTGCGGAAATCCCGCAATAATGTCCGTAGTAATGCCGTACAGCGGATCATGCTCCTTAAGCACCTTCACTATTTCAAGATACTCTTCACGGGTGTAGTGTCTGTTCATAAGAGAAAGCACATGGTCGGAACCGCTCTGGACAGAAAGATGCAGATGAGGGCAAAGCTTTTCATATCTGAGCAGTCCCTTTACATATTCCGCATTGATTACCGTCGGTTCAAGAGAGCTCAGCCTGATACGGAAATCGCCGTCAAGCCCGTTCAGCCTTGCAATGAGAGGCTCTATTCCGCCAAGCCCAATATCCTCTCCGTAAAGAGCAGTGTTTATTCCTGTCAGGATAATCTCCCTGAAGCCCTGAGAGATCAGTCCCCTTGCCTCCTCCAGAATCTCATCCGTACTGCGGCTTCTCACCTTTCCGCGGGCATACGGAATCACACAGTAAGAGCAGAAACGGTTACAGCCCTCCTGAATCTTGATATATGCTCTGGTTCTCGACTCCATGGAAGTAACTATTCCGCTTGAAATATACTCCGTCAGTTCCTCATATGGCTTTACATGGTACTGCTGCTTCTTCGCTGCAGCAAACTCCTCAACATACTGAAGAAGCCTGTGCTTTTCATTAGTGCCTGCAACAATATCCACATCCTCCATGGCTGCAACCTCCTCAGGACTGACCTGGGCGTAGCAGCCTGTTACGGCAACCACAGCCGATGGGTTGACCCTCTTCATTTTTCGTATGTACTGCCTCGACTTTCTGTCAGACATGTTGGTCACAGTACATGTGTTTATCACATACACGTCTGCAAAAGCATCCTCTGAGACTATTTCATAGCCTGCTGACTTAAACTGTTCCTTCAGCGCCTCCGTCTCATACTGATTGACCTTGCATCCTAAGGTATGAAATGCTGCTTTCATCAAAACTCCTGTCTAAAACCTGAATCCATCCGGTTATCAGCCCGGTGGCCAGGTCATCTTTCTCTTTCCAAGGATGTGGAAATGCAAGTGCTTAACGGTCTGGAAAGCGTCCTCTCCATTGTTGCTTACCACTCTGTAGCCGTTTTCCAGACCCAGATCAGCAGCAATTTCATGAATCTTGAACATGATGTATCCCATAAGCTCCTTATCCTCCTCCTTGACATCGTCAAGGCTCTCGATATGTTTCTTCGGGATTACAAGCACATGCACCGGCGCCTGCGGGTCAAGATCGTGAAATGCGATAATTTTATCATCTTCATATGCAACGTTAGATGGAATTTCATGACTTCCTATTGCACAAAAAATACAGTCTGCCATTTTCTAATCTCCTTTCTGCTTATTCATATATAAATAGTACAACCTTTCACTCTCATCTTCAAGAATAAACTTTTTCCAGGGTGATATATTAAAGGGAAAGGGAGTGATTTTTTGAGAAAACATCTGAAAGGCTTTACCGCTTTCTTTATTGTTTCACTGCTTCTCTGTCTGTCAGCAGCGAGTCCTGCGGCCGATACTGTTCTCGCACCCAGAGCCACCTCGGCTGATGTTCCTGTTCTCATGTATCATGGTCTTACCGACCGTCAGGATAAGGTGAACGAGTATTTTATCCCTGTATCCACCTTCAGCAGTGATATGAAATATCTCAGGGATAACGGCTATACAGCCATTACAATGACCCAGCTTATTAATTTCGTTTATGATACCGGTTCCGAGGCTGTTCTTCCCGAGAAGCCGGTTATCATCACCTTTGATGACGGCTATTATAACAATCATCTCTTCGCCACACCCGTTCTAAAGGAATACGGCATGAAGGCTGTGATTTCCATCGTCGGCAGCGCATGTCAGGAGGCTTCAGAAGAGGAATACATGAGTGACATCTACCGCAATGTAACCTGGTCTGAACTTTCAGAGATGGCGGAAAGCGGACAATGGGAAATACAGAACCACACATGGAATATGCACAAAATCGACAGCAGCCGAAAAGGGGCAAGAAAAAATCCCGGCGAGAGCACCGGCGAATACGCACGTCTTCTAAAGGAAGATCTGCTCCCTCTCCAGGATAAAATCAAAGAATGCGCCGGCAGATATCCTAACACCTTCACCTGGCCCTTCGGAATGTACACCTCAGGCTCAAGAGATTTGCTGAGATCCATGGGCTTCAAGGCAGGTCTGATATGCGCCTCCGGTATAAACCATATTGAACAGGGCGATAAGGATGCACTGTTCGGTCTGAAACGCGGACTCAGAACGCCGGATATTTCTATCGAAAAACTTCTTCAGTAGTTACAGCTCCAGCTCATACATGGTCATCGCCAGAGCCGCCATTCCTGCAGTCTCAGTTCTCAGTATTGTCTTTCCCAGGGTTACACGAACTGCACCTGCTTCATCAAGAAGCTCCGCCTCTGAATCGGCAAAGCCCCCCTCGGGTCCGATTATTATTGCCACCGCAGTGGGTTTTGATGAAAGATTCCGAAGGCAGTCCTTGATGGAGTAGTCGCTTTCGTTTTCGTAAGGGAAAAGAACCAGATCGAAGTCCCCAAGCTGAGAGACCATCTCCCTGAAACGAAGCTGATCCTTAATCTCGGGAATCAGGCCGCGCTTGCACTGCTTAACTGCCTCGTCGGCCACCTTCTGCCATCGTTCAAGCTTCTTGCCGAAGTTGCCCTTTTCAACAACAACAGTTCTTTCCATGAACACCGGTGTTATCGCATGAACGCCCAGCTCCACGCATTTCTGGATGATGGTCTCCATCTTGCCTGCTTTCGGCACGCCCTGAAACAGAGTCACCTTAACCTCAGGCTCCCTTGCAAAAGCCTGCTTGTCAAGAATTCTCAGAAGTACCTCCTCCTCAGCTATCTGGTCTATTTCAGTTTCATATTCCCACTGAGCTGAGTCGGAAACGTCAACCCGGTCACCCTCTCTAAGGCGCATAACCTTAATCATATGCTTTATATCGCCCCTGTCTTTAATGGCAATATACTTATCTCCAATATTTACCGGATCAGTAAATATTCTCATATTTATCCTCCTGCCTTACAGTTTTTCTGCTGTTTTTATGCCTTTGCGACGATGGCACACCAGCCGCCGTCACGTACCACTTCTACAATGTTGAAGCCCAGTCTCTTCAGATGGTCTGATACTGTCTCTTCCTTTTCAACCAGAATACCCGATGAAATGAAGAATCCGTTCTCCTTCATGTGCTTTGCTGCGTCTTCAGCCAGCATCATTACAAGGTCAGCCATCAGGTTGGCCACAACAACGTCCGCCTTGTAGTCGATTCCCTTTGTCAGGTCACCAAACTGTGCTCTTGCCACGTTCTCAACCCTGTTCAGTCTGATGTTCTCGTCGGCAACCTCCACAGCAATCGGGTCAACGTCCACGCCCAGAACGTCCTTTGCTCCAAGGAGTGCTGCCGCAATGGAAAGAATACCGCTTCCGCAGCCTACGTCAAGAACGTCGTCATCTTTTTTCTGATATTTTTCCAGCATTTTGACGCACAGCGAGGTAGTCTCATGGGTACCCGTTCCGAATGCCATTCCCGGATCGATTTCAATCACCAGCTTGCCATCCCTGTTGTCGTACTCCTCCCAGGTAGGCTTTACAACGATGCTGTCTGAAATCTGTGAAGGCTTGAAAAATTCCTTCCACTTGTCTTTCCACTCGCTGTCGTCATCAAAGCTTACTGTCACGTTCAGGCTTCCAAAATCAGCATCCTTACCGAATTCTCCTGCCTCGGCATCTGCCTTTAACTCAGCAA
>JBJESZ010000045.1:8814-10952 GCA_051883055.1 Emergencia sp. | reverse complement strand
AGCGGAACGGGTAAGAGCAGGCTGGCCAGAGAAATTCACAACAGCAGCAATCCCGACGCACCTTTTGTAGAGGTTGTCTGCAATGCCATAGCGCCATCGCTTATAGAAAGTGAACTGTTCGGTTATGCGCCGAAGGCTTTCACCGGTGCTGATCCGGGCGGAAGAATAGGCTTTTTTGAAAAGGCAAACGGGGGAACAATATTCCTGGACGAAATTGGAGAAGTGCCGCCTGAAATTCAGGTCAAGCTCCTTCACGTTCTTCAGAACAAGAGAATTTACAGGGTAGGTTCAACTACGCCTGTAGATGTGGACGTAAGAGTGATAACCGCCACGAACTGTGACCTTGAGGAGGAAGTGAAGAAGGGGAGATTCAGACAGGATCTGTATTACAGAATAAATGTATTTCCTATTGAAATCCCTCCTCTCAGAGAGCGTAAGAGAGACCTGTATGTTCTGGCGAATTCCGTCCTTGAGGATCTGTGCAGCAAGTATGATATGGAAATGAAGCAGTTTTCCGAAGAAGCTCTTGACGTTATCACCGGATACGACTGGCCGGGTAATGTTAGAGAACTGGAGAACATCATTGAAAGAGCCATTACGGTATGTGACGGGCGTATCGTTTACTCTGAGAATCTGATGATACGTCAGGGAACCAGACTGAACGCCACCCTGAAGGAGCGCATTGAGGACAGTGAAAGAAAGATAATAGAAGATACTCTCTTTAAGAACAACGATGACCGCAAAAAAACAATGGAAGAGCTGGGACTGTCGCGGACCGTATTCTATGAGAAGCTGAAAAAGTACGGCATTACAGGTTAGTCCCAGATTCAGGAATTGCAATCCGAAAAACAGAATTGGACAATTACAAAAATGTAACAGAATAGCCGGTATTTTCAATCGTATTCGCTTTAAACCGGTTTAATTTAATAAAATAACCTGTTTTATGAAAGAATCTTGAGAAATCAGGGTTCTTTTTTTATAATAAAGGAACTAAATAAGAAATAAATCAACGTTTTCCGGCAGTATTTCTTCTGTCAGACAAAGTTGGCACTGTTTTTGCATTATATTTGATAAGAATACTGGAGCTATGCGGGAAAGTCATATGTTTCAGACTCGAAAAGGAGGGGTGGAATGAATTTCTGGAAAATGAACGGAGCCGGAAATGATTTTATCGTAATCAATAACATCGATGAAAATATTCCGCATGACAGGCTTCCTGAAATTGCGAAGAAGCTCTGTCACAGACATCTTTCCATCGGAGCTGACGGGTTTATGGCAGTCGAAAAACCCACCGAAGGAACGGACGCGGATTATCGTATGCTGTTTTACAATTCCGACGGCAGCATGGGCGAAATGTGCGGAAACGGAGCCAGATGCATCTGCCGTTATGGATACGAGAACGGACTTGCGGGAGAAATTCAGCGTGTAGAGACGACTGCAGGCATAGTAACAGGTGAAAGAATAGATAAAAGACAGTATCGGGTGCGTCTTAACGATCCTGAATGTGTTCGCTTTGATGAAAGCATCGAGGTGGAGGGAACAGAATGGATCTGCTCCTATGTAGAACTGGGAAATCCGGGAATACCTCATTGCGTTGTGGCTCTTGAGGGCCTGAGGGAATATCCGGAGGATAAGCTCTACAGGGTAGGACAGATATTGAGAAATCACGAAGGCTACCCTAAAGGTGCAAATGTAAACTTCTTTGAAATAACAGGAAATGATCATATTTTCGAAAGAACATTCGAAAGAGGAGTTGAGGACTTTACATATGCATGCGGAACGGGTACAGGATCGGTGGTAACGGTTCTTGCGCTTCAGGGAAGGGTGTCCGGTAAAAACGTGAAAGTTGATATGACCGGAGGACAGCTTACTGTGGATGTGAATGTTGAGGACGGCAGGGTAAAAGATATCTATCTGACCGGTCCGACAAACATTGTGGCCAGAGGCGAGGCAACAGATGAGGACATGATACTGCAGCACTCAAATGTAATATGATTTGTTAAAATGTTCGAAAGGAAAAGGAAAACTATGATTTGTGATAATATTACAGTAAAGGACGGAGTACTGTATTTTGCCGGACAGAATACCGTAGAGCTGGCAAAAAAATACGGAACGCCGCTGTATCTGATGGATGAAGA
>JBJESZ010000045.1:7442-8714 GCA_051883055.1 Emergencia sp. | reverse complement strand
CGCAGAGGCATAAAGCAGAGAATGCTTCTGAGACTTACACCGGGAATCGACCCTCACACATATGAGGCAATTGCGACTGGAAAGGTTGACTCCAAGTTCGGCACACCTATCGAAACAGGACAGGCAGACGAAATCGTTGAATTTACACTTAAGCAAGAACACGTTATCCTGGACGGTTTCCACTGCCACGTTGGTTCTCAGGTATTCGGAGAAGACATCTTCGAAAGAGCTGCTGAAGTAATGCTGGAGTTTGTTGCAGCTATGAGAGATAAATTCGGTTACACTGCTAGAGTTCTTGACCTTGGCGGCGGTTACGGTGTACGTTATACTGAAGACGACCCGTATCTTGACATTGAGACAAAGGTCGGACAGGTTGCAGAGGCTATCAAAACCACCTGTGCGAGACTCAACATGGACATTCCGGAGATCCATATGGAACCGGGAAGAAGCATTGTGGCAGATGCAGGAATGACCCTTTATACTGCGGGTACAGTAAAGGTTATTCCGGGCTACAAGAACTACGTTTCAATCGACGGCGGTATGCCTGACAACCCTAGATTTGCACTGTATGGATCAGATTATACATGTCTTCCTGCAAACAAGATGGACGAGGAACGTGATTTCAAATGTTCAGTTGTGGGACGCTGCTGCGAATCCGGCGATATCATTCAGGAAAACGTTATGATGCCTTCAAGCATCGGCCGTTACGATACAATCGCTGTCTGCACAACAGGTGCATACAACTACGCAATGGCCTCAAACTACAACAAGCTTACAAGACCACCTATTGTTATGCTGAGAGGCGGAAACGAAGATTACCTGGCAGTAAAGAGAGAAAGCCTTGAAGACCTTGTAAGAAACGATATTTAGTAATAACCTAATTTAAACTCATAATAAACATCTTTTGTTTAAACCCCTACAAAATAATGTCAACAAAGTAAAAGCAGTAAGGAAAGAATTTCTCTCTCCTTACTGCTTTTACTTTATGTCAGATATTCTTCCGGACTATTCGGCCACATATACGCGGGGCGGTCTGGCGGTAATTCTCGCGATAATGTCGTTTTTATTCGTTCCTGCCAGAACTGATGCCGCAGCAATAGTCATGGAACCGTCCGTTCCGTCGCCGTAGATAACAGCCTCCATGCCCTCACATACGTCAGGCACATCAGTTACATCAGCCATACACTGATCCATGCAGATTACTCCCACTAAAGGAGCTTTGACGCCGTTGATGATCACGTAACCCTTGTCCCTCATGTTGCGGGGGTAACC
>JBJESZ010000045.1:6012-7342 GCA_051883055.1 Emergencia sp. | reverse complement strand
GACGGCGTCTTTCCCAGACGGTGAAAACCTGTGTCAACCTTGATATGTACCTTTGCGGTTTTGCCTTTCTCCGATGCCAGCATGCTGAGAATTCGCGCCTGCTCAAGAGAAAAGACCGTCTGTGTTATTCCCTTTTCAACAACGTGGTGCAGCAGCCTGTCCGGGGTGTGTCCCATGATAAAAACAGGCCATGAAGGGTCTGCCTCCTTGAGCTCCAGAGCCTCCGTCAGGGTGGCAACGGCAAGGTAAACAGCACCGTTTTCCAGAAGTGTCGGCGCAATCTTCACGGCACCGTGACCGTATCCGTTGGCTTTGATAACGGGCATCAAAGCCACCTCGGGCCCAACCAGCCCGCGTATCTGTTTCATATTATAAGCAATCCTGCCCAAGTCCACCTCTACCCGGGTGTCTCTGAGCAGCTCATCTGCAGTCTTTTCTGATGTTACCATGTTTTACTCTCCTCCTCCATAATCTTAAGCACAGCGGCCGTCTCCGTAAGAATTCCTGTCCTTATGCATTCCTCGTCCGGGTTGAAAAGGTCGCTGTGAATAGGGTATGCATTTTCATCGCCGGGGCGGCGTGCACCTATATTATAGTATATTCCTCTGCTTGAATGGCAGAAATATGAGAAATCATCTGCTCCAAGGCTGGGTTTTCTGTGTATTATAACCTTCTCATCCCCAAGAACCTCTCTGCTGGACTCGACAGCCCATTCCAGAAGAGTGTCATCATTTTCAAGAGACGGGTAACTGTCCCGAAAAACAATCTCGCAGGTTGCGCCATGGGCTCTCGCCGTGGCATCGCACAGCGTCCGGATGTGTTCCTTCACAGGTGCCATGTTGTGCATCTGAAGAGAACGGATTATTCCGGAAAATCTGGCCTCTCCCGAAATGATGTTCTCTTTCGTGCCGCTCTGAAATTTTCCCACCGTTATCAAAACCGATTCAGCCGGGTCGGTCCTTCTCGTTATTATGGACTGAAGCCCGGTTACCATCGCACATGCCGGCAGCAGCGCATCTATTCCGTCTGAAGGATGTGCTCCGTGGCATGATTCTCCTTTTACTGTCACATAGAATTCTGTTGATGCCGCATTCATAGAGCCGGGAATAAATTCGACACAGCCGGCATCGACAGTCGTGTCAACATGAAGGCCGATTACACTGTCAATCCTTGGTTCATTCAGACAGCCTGCATCTATCATCTGCTTTGCACCGCCTATAGTCTCCTCGGCCGGCTGGAAAAACAGCCTTACTGACCCGGGAAGGCTGCTCCGGATACTGTTAAGAACACTGGCTGTACCGAGAAGCACGGCAGTGTGAATGTCGTGACC
>JBJESZ010000045.1:2812-5912 GCA_051883055.1 Emergencia sp. | reverse complement strand
TCTGACATGTGGCACAGAAATTGCATAATATATTTATAGTATATACAATTACGTGTGAGGAGGAAATAAAAAAATGATGAGAATAGCAGATATGCATTGCGATACTCTGATTGAGGGCTGGAGACATCCGGAAAGAAGCTTTTTTGATGGAGATACTTCAATAAATCTGAAACTTCTGAAGGAAAACGGAAGCCTGGTGCAGTTTTTTGCAATGTATCTTTCCCGAAATGAGATGAAGACTATGGACCCTTATGATATTCTGAAGAGCATTTACGGATACTATAAGGAGCAGATGGAAAAATACAGTGATATTATCAGACCTGTATATTCTGCTGCGGATATTGTCACAAACAGAGACAAGGGTATGCTTTCAGCATTTCTGACTGTTGAGGATGGTGTTTTTATCGACGGTAAGATTGAAAGGATTCAGGAGGTTTATGACATGGGAGTGCGTCTGATCACGCCTCTGTGGAACTTCGAGAATTCTGTAGGATTTCCGTGCAGGGATGACTACGAAGAACATATGAAGGGACTGAAGCCTTTCGGATTTGAGGTTGTTGAAAAGATGAACGAGCTCGGAATGATTATTGACGTTTCTCATATGTCAGAGGGCGGCTTCTACGATGTGGCGAAACATTCCAAAGCACCGTTTGTTGCCTCACACTCATGCGCAAGGGCTATCTGCAACCATCGGAGAAACCTGACAGATGACCAGCTTAAGACGATAGGTGAAAAGGGAGGAGTCGCAGGTGTAAACTTTGAGTGCTCATTCCTTAAGGAAGGCTCCGACCGTGCTACATTCGAACAGATAATTCAGCACCTTGTCTATATGAAGGACAAGGCCGGTATAGAAGCAATCGGCTTCGGTTCAGACTTTGACGGAATAGATGATAACGGAGAGCTGGTTAATTTCAGCGGCTTCACACCGCTGCTCGAACGTATGGAAAAGACTTTTACCGACGATGAAATTGATAAAATATGCAGCGGTAATGCCCTGAGAGTAATGAAGGACGTAATTGGAAAATAAACATAGCAGATAAAGCGGGGAAAAGAAAAAGCAGATAGCTTTAGTTGCTGTCTGCCTTTTCCTTAAGCTCATATATTCCTGATGAAACGCTCTTATACTGATGGGATGTAAGTGACACCGGATAGTAGATTTTTTCCTCCCCGTCGCTGAGGATGAATACGAATCTGGCACCAAGAAGACTGTCTGTTTCCGGATTTTCAATGACTCCGTCTGCATTGCGAAGCTCTATTCTGTCAAGCTGGCCAAGATTGAACTGAGGCTGTTTGCCTCCCTGACCGGTTGCATCAGCAAAGATTACAATCCCGTTCTTTACATCAATTCCTGCTGTAAGCACGGAAGTCATGATAATGATTGCCAGGATAAAGATTATTATGCAGACTACAAGCGGAATGGTCCAGATGATGGAACCTCCGGCAAGCTTCTTGGAAAGACTTAACGAAAACAGGATAATGCTTGCAGCAAGCAGAATTCCCGAGGTTATTAATCCTCTTTTATTAACAACTGAAAAATGACCGTTCATGTTGAACCTCCTTGATTGTAGTTAGTTTATTTTATATAATATCCATATACCTGATGGTTTTTATCAGATACGAAAGGAACAGTAATTATGAAAACAGCAAAGATTATAATAGGTATAATACTGGTTATCGCATCATTTGCTTATATTATCAAGAATCCGGGCCAGAGTATGATGGACGGACTGATGAAGAAAAGAAAGGAAATGTACGATAAAGAACTTGCAAGGGCAGCTGAAGCAGATAACGATGAAACTGCTCAGAGTGCCGATGAAAGTTCGGAGAAAATGCAGCAGTAGCAGAAGCTACAGCTGCAGGTCAGAGTATCTTACGGGTGTCACATTTCTGTCATAGAAGTGCCACCACTCACCTTCATATGGGGTGAATCCGGCATTGACCATAATGTCTCTTAGAAATTCACCGTTTTTACGCGCCTCGCCCGTGGTCTCCTGACAATCCAGGCGGGCTTTTTCTGTGAAATCATCGAATTCACTTGGCATAGGAATGTCATTTCCATCAATATCTGTCAGCGTAACGTCTACGCACTGTCCGTTCATATGGGAATTCTTAAACTCTGTGAGCGTTGCCATATCCGGAGGATATGCTACAAAACGGTTGTCCGGAAGAAGCTCCCAGAACCTTTCCTGAGCACTTACAGGTCTGTATGCATCCCATACCTTCATTCTGAAACCGGCTTTCTTTGCCTGATCCTTTGCTTTTACAAGGCGATCTGCAGTATTCCTGTCAATGTAGCACTCAGATGAAGAATATACCGTTGAACCGGTAAAATTATCCGGTGTCGCATATTTTAAATCGATGATAAAATCATTATCTAAATCAGTAAGCTTTATCAGATTCTCATATTGAGTCATGTCACGAAACCTCCTGTTATATCAGTGATTCTGGAAGAGGACAATAACAAGTGCAAGTGGAGTGGCGCAGCTCACCATCATAACTACAGCCAGAAAACCGTACACGATTTTCAGGATAGACCATGGCTTGCCGTATCCCGGAAGAACAGTAAAATTCTTAATAACTCTCATATCATCGCGATCCTTTAATGAAAGGAAAAGGCCGTTGATATCCAGAGCATCAATGATTCCGCCTCTGAAGAAAGGCAGAAAGAAAACAGGTGCTTCGCCTGAGGTTTCACCGTCTGGTGAAGTGTAGAAGTTTACACCTCTAGAACCGAATACTGCAAGCTTTGCCTCTGAGAGCTCCAGACTCTTTTCACGTCGCAGGTAGCGGTTGTAATATGTAAGCGTCTTGTCGTCATAGAGACTGTAGAAGTTCCTGTGGCATGTGAGAATGGAAATGATAACAGCAAAAATGGCTGCGTAGAGGATAATCGTAAGCGGGATATTAAGATTCTCGTAGTATCCCGGGATTTTGAAAATTACGATCTCTACCATAATGATCATCCTCAGAATAAAATAGATAAGTGCAAAGCCGAACAGTATAAGCTTCATGTTGTTGGTTCGGCAGTATGAAATCCTTTTCATAGCAGTTTTCCCTCGTTTCTTTAAAATAATGTCAGCAAAATTATATCATATATATA
>JBJESZ010000045.1:0-2712 GCA_051883055.1 Emergencia sp. | reverse complement strand
ATTCTATATCATAAGGAGGACACATATTATGATGAACTATATCTGGGTTGCCTTCGTAGTAGTTGCCGTAGTGGCAGGCGGAGTAACCGGAAATATGGAAGGCGTATTAAACAATCTGTTTGATTTCGCCAGCACAGCTGTAGATATCGCTATAGGACTTATCGGTATCATGGCATTCTTCTGCGGTCTGATGAAGGTTATGGAAAAAGCAGGTCTTTGCGAAAAGCTTGGTAAGGCTATCGCTCCTGTAATGAGACTTCTTTTCCCAGAAGTACCTGCAGACCACCCTGCAAACTCAGCAATGGCACTTTACTTCGCTGCTAACATCCTTGGTATCGGTAACGCAGCAACTCCATTCGGCCTGAAGGCTATGCAGGAACTGCAGACTCTTAACCCTACCAAGAGCATTGCAACAAACGCACAGTGCATGTTAATGGCAGTTTCCACAACTTCCATCACACTGATTCCTGTAACTGCAATCGGTCTTCGTGCAGGTATCCAGACTGAAGGCGCAGCAGAAATCATCGCTCCTGTAATTATTGCTACAACAATTTCAACAATCACAGGTATCTTCTTTACTATTCTTTTCCAGAAGCTTGGAAACTGGAAGTGGGAAAACGCAGTTGCTAAAGAAATCGCAGCAGGTACACTTGAAATCAATGAAAACTACATCGGGGACAACCCAATTCAGCTTCCAGAAGGTTACAAGAGCATTAATGCTGATGATAAGAAAGTATCTTGGTAAGGAGGTAAGCGAAAATGACAGCAGTATTAGAAGCAATTTCCATATGGGCGATTCCTGTAGTAGTAGCTGCAGTTTCCTTATATGCTATAATTAAAAAAGTTCCTGTATATTCTGTATTTACAGAAGGTGCAAAAGAAGGTTTTTCAACAGCCGTTATGATCATCCCTTACCTGACAGCAATGCTTTGTGCTATCGGTATGTTCAGAGCATCCGGTGGTATGGACTGGCTGTGCGGTCTTCTTGACCCTATCACAAGCCTGATTGGTATCCCAGGTGAAGTTCTTCCAATGGGAATCATGAGATCATTCTCAGGCGGTGGTGCCGAGGGTATGATGGTTGACCTGATGACTCAGTATGGTACTCAGTCACAGATCGGTCGTATCGCATCAGTTGCTCTGGGTTCAACTGAAACTACATTCTATGTAGTAGCTGTATACTTCGGTTCCGTTGGTGTAAGCAATACAAGACATGCTATCGCTGCAGGACTTCTGGGCGACCTGGCATCACTGATTGCATCAGCAGTAATCGTAAACATTATGTGGTTCTAAAACAAGAGAATTGACTATGAAATATCCTGAAAAGTTAAAAAATGGAGATACTGTAGGGCTGATATGTACCAGCTCATGCATAAGTGAAGAGAGAAAGGCACAGTGTGAAGAGACTGTTCGTCAGCTTGGCTTCAATGTAAAGACCGCTGATAACGTTACAGTGGATCTTGCCGGATATATGGCGGGAGATGGAAAAGAACGCGCAGAATGGGTAAACAGAATGTTTGCTGATCCTGAAGTAAAAGGTATCTTCTGCATAAGGGGCGGCGACGGAAGCAGCAGAATTATGGAACATCTGGATTACGAAATGATAAGGAATAATCCAAAAGTGTTCGTCGGATACAGTGATGTTACCAATCTTCATCTGGCTCTAAATCAGAACTGTGATCTGGTAACCTTCCACGGACCTATGGTCTCATCCAATATGGTCGATTCATTTGATGAGGATACGAAGACTTCATTCTTCGAGGCGATAAATGCCGATAAGAGCTTTACATACAGGAGCCCTGAAGAGGTTCCGGTAAAGGTTCTGAAAGATGGAGCTGCGGAGGGTATCCTTACCGGAGGAAACCTGTCGCTTCTTTCAGCAAGTATAGGCACACCTTATGAACTGAATACGGAAGGAAGAATTCTTTTCATAGAAGAGGTGGCAGAACCTATTACAAAGATTGAAAAATGGATTTACCATCTGCGTAATGCAGGTAAGCTCAGACAGTGCAGCGGTATTCTGCTGGGACAGTTTACCAAGATAAGAAATGATGACGAAAATTATGATTATCTCTGCTGTATAAAGGATGCTGTAGAACGTCTGGGTATTCCTGTAATGTACGATATTCAGTCAGGACACGGATCAAAGATCATGACACTTCCAATGGGGGCTGTCTGCAGAATGGATACTTCTAACGGTTCAATAGTGTTTGAAGTGTAAGCATTACATAATACAAAAAGCACAGTTCTTTGCAGGGCTGTGCTTTTAATGATATAATGAAATATATTCGGTATGACAGAGTAGGACAAAGGAGAATGACCATGGCAGGAGAATATACAAGAGAAAACGGATCAATGTGTAACATCCCCCAGGATTTTGCAGACCAGAAAATCGGAAGCTGCCCTTTCTGCGGCACTGAAGAGCCAGGATGGCTTACCAAGGAAGAATGGAAAGTGATTGGCAGCAACAACTATTATTTTAAATGTCCATGCTGTGATAGTGAATTCAAGGTTCCAAAGGATGACGTTACCGGTCTTTCATTTACAAAGACAAGTTTTAGCGGAAAGCAGAAGGCTAAAGCGGGGAAAGTTCTTAATGTACCGTACGTTACTATTGTAAAAATTGGATTGAGTGTTAAGACACCGCAGAATATGCTTCTGAAGGATGAGGAAATCCCTCTGCCTCAGCTGAAGAAATTCTGCAGAGGTGAA
>JBJESZ010000044.1:0-2252 GCA_051883055.1 Emergencia sp. | reverse complement strand
AATGTTCCGAAGGATGAGATTTTGGATGCAATCAACTAGCAATCTGTGGTATACTAATGGCATGCTGAAATTTAATGAGAATAACGAGATTATAACTGAAGAAAGATACAGAGCACTGCTTGTCGGACTGCAGAGAAAAGAGGATATTACTTATTCTATGGATGAACTGGCGGGTCTTGCTGAGGCTGCAAATGCAGAAGTACTGGGAAAAGTAATTCAGACTCTGGAGAAACCGAATACGGCCACCTTGATAGGAAAGGGCAAGGTGGAAGAGGTTGCTGAGCTTGTCCGCAGTATGGATGCGGACACGGTAATATTTAATGACGAGCTTTCCGGTGCGCAGCTGCGAAATCTGGAGGACGCACTTGATGTAAGGGTTATTGACAGGACCATCCTTATCCTGGATATCTTCGCCGCCAGAGCAGAGTCAAGAGAAGGAAAGCTTCAGGTTGAGCTCGCGCAGCTTAAGTACAGAATGCCGCGACTGATAGGATTTGGTAAATCGCTGTCACGTCTGGGCGGAGGAATCGGTACAAGAGGTCCGGGAGAAAAAAAGCTGGAAACAGATCGACGTCACATTGAAAGACGAATGGACGATATTAAAGAAGAACTTGCACAGCTAAGGAAAACAAGAAGTGTTCAGCGTTCCAAAAGAGAAAAATCCAGCATTCCGGTAGTAGCTCTGGTGGGATACACGAACTCAGGAAAATCTGCACTGATGAACAGACTGCTCTCAGTAACAGATAAGGAAGAAAAATCTGTAATGGAAAAGGACATGCTGTTTGCAACTCTTGATACAAAACAGAGAAGCATCAAGCTGGATACAAACCATGAATTTATTCTGGTTGACACGGTAGGTTTTGTAAGCAAGCTGCCTCACAGCCTCGTTGAGGCGTTTAAGGCAACACTGGAGGAGGTTCTGTATGCAGATCTGCTTCTCCATGTGGTAGATGCATCATATGAGGAAAACAAGTTCCATATAGACGTAACCAATCGTGTCATAGATGAGATTGGTGCAGGAGACCGTGAGAAGGTTACAGTTTTTAATAAGATCGATTTAAATCCTGATTTTGAGCCTCCCGTAACGGGAACAGAGCAGCTGTTTGTATCAGCAAAAGAGAATATTAATATCGATAAACTAATAGATACCATCAAAAGCAGGGTTTTTGCAGATAAAGTGAACACTCAGCTTCTTATTCCGTATGACAGAGGAGACATTTCTTCCTATCTGTGTGAAAAGGCGCTGGTGAAGTCTATGGACTATGAAGAGAACGGAACACGAATCACGTTGGAAATGAATCAGGAAGATTATCAAAGGTTAAAAAAATATGAAGTTATATAGCACAGTGGCAAAAGAGGCTTCTGCAGAGCAGACAATTGAAAAGTCAAGATTTATCACGTATGTCAAACCTGTTTCCACCAGAGAGGAGGCTGACGGGTTCATTGCAGAAATAAGGAAAAAGCATAAGGATGCGACACATAATGTTCCGGCAATGGTAATAGGTGAGGGGTTTCAGCTACAGTGGGCCAGCGATGACGGCGAGCCGCAGGGAACCTCCGGTGCGCCTATTGTCCAGATGCTTGTTCAGGAGGGAATAACGAATGTCGCTGTGGTTGTGACCCGGTATTTTGGCGGTATCAAGCTGGGAACAGGGGGACTGGTCCGAGCATACACAAGCAGTGCCAAGCTGGGACTGGAGGCTGCAGGAATTCATGAAGTAAAAGAAATAAAAGTAGTGACATATCGGCTGGATTATGGTATATTTAATAAAGTTCAGAATTTCGCTTTTGAGCAGGACGTATCTATAGAGAATGTCGAGTATACTGATGTTGTCAAGTTTGATCTTCTAACTGAGCCTGAGGTTTCGGAGGCTGTAAAATGCACCATTACAGGAATTGCAAACGGCAGGGAGGAGATTATCGACGAAAAAATTGAAAAAATTTGATAAAACATATTGACAATAATCGGAATTAAAGGTATACTAATCAAGTCGCGTCAAGGAAACAGCTTGGGCGCGAAACGCAAAGTGTGGGCGGTTAGCTCAGCTGGGAGAGCACCTGCCTTACAAGCAGGGGGTCACAGGTTCGAGCCCTGTACCGCCCACCAATAACATGCTGGCGTGGCTCAACGGTAGAGCAGCTGATTTGTAATCAGCAGGTTGGGGGTTCGATTCCCTCCGCCAGCTCCATAGTAAAGATCGAGGGATTCCCGAGTGGCCAAAGGGGGCGGACTGTAAATCCGTTAGCTGAGC
>JBJESZ010000043.1:0-2268 GCA_051883055.1 Emergencia sp. | reverse complement strand
ATTTCTCTTGCAACTGAAAATCCGTCCATTCCCTCAAGGTATATATCCAGATATATCAGATCAACTGCATTAAAGTCTGTCCTCAGGACTTCAAGCAGTTCCTCGCCTGACTCTGTCAATGTGAACTCTGCTGCTATGCCCTCTGCTGCTGCTATGCCCTTCAGAAGTTCGCAGTATATATCTCTTGAAATTTCGTTGTCATCACATATTATAACTCTCATGTCAAATCTGCCTCTGTCAAATGTTTGTATTTTTCGCCATTCAAAAGATCATAAACAATCGGAACAATGTAAAGTGTAAGCAGTGTGGCATATGTCAGTCCTCCTATGCATACAAGTGCAACCGGCTGCATCATATCCGTACCTGTGGAATTTCCAAGAGCCATAACTGCCAGACCCAGGATAGTTGTCAGAGACGTCATAAGTATCGGTCTTATTCTCGTCTTTGCTCCTTCAACGATGGCTTCCTTCTTTGCCATGCCCGATTCTCTCAGCTGGTTGATATAGTCTACCAGCACAATTCCGTTGTTTACAATTATACCCGTCAGCATTACCATACCTATCATGGCAATTACACTGATTTCCTTACCGCATATCAGCAGCGCAAGGAGACCTCCTGTAAATGCCAGCGGTATTGTGAACATTATTATAAACGGTGACTTCAGCGACTGGAACTGCGCTACCATTACGAGATATACAAATGCTATGCCCAGTATAAGCATCAGGAACAGGTCGCCCATTGCATCCATTATTGTCTCGTTTTCTCCGGAGAATTTTATTGTGGTTCCCGCCGGCAGTTTGCTCTCATCTATAGCCTTTTCCGCTGCGGCTGTCACCTTGGTAATGTTGTATCCATCCTTCAGTGTTCCGCTTACTGTCAGGTATCTTCTCTGATTATCTCTGTTTATTGCCTTCAGAGTTTCCTTTTCTTCTAAATCTGCAATTTCCGACAGTTCAACCTCTGTGATCTGTCCGTCTGTACCTTCGATAGAAAGCACAAGCTTTTTCATATCTTCAGGTGTCAGAGCTTCCTTGTTCTCAGATGAAACAACCACATCGTAATCGCTCTCTCCCCAGGAAACGCTAGTAGCTGTATCCTCATAGGTCATTGCGTCTGTAATCGCGGCATAAACCTGGGCAACTGTAAGTCCTCTCTTCATAGCCTCTGTTTTCTTTACCTTGAAATGATATTCCTTATCCGACTCCTCAATTCCGTTGGAAACCGTATCCATTCCCTCCACCTTGGAAAGCTTGTTCCCAACTATTTTTGCCGCCTTCTGCAGATTATCTATGTCGGAGTTATAGACCTCGATAGTTACGCCTGAACCTCCGAGAGCTGAGGTGAAGCTGCTCATATCATTTCCGGAAACAGACATTGTTCCTGACTTTAGATCATCACACTTTTCTACTATTTCTTTTCCGATTTCAGAGCTCGTTCTTTCCATTTCCTGGTCAAGCATTATGTAGAAGGAAACAGTGTTTGCCGAGCCGCCTCCCATCATCTGTGTTTCACCGGTGTTCATCATTGCACCGACCGTCTGCACTTCTTTGACTGTCTTAATCTTTTCGATTGCAGCGTCAGCTTCCTTCTTTATTTCAGACGGCTTGCTTTCCTTAGGCATTTCCAGAGTAGCCTGAAGCTGAGGTGTGCTCATCTCAGGCATAAATATGAAGCCCTTCTGAAATGAGCCGTAGACGCTCCCAACGAGAAGAACCAGGCAGGCTGCCAGAACAAGCACCTTATGCTTCAGCATGAAGCCCAGGGATTTACCGTATCCGTCCACTACGCTGCGATACAGCTTTCCTTCCCTTTCGTCAATTTTATTTAGCATTCTGGATGCCATTGCAGGCACCAGCGTAAGAGCTATTATCAGACTGGCTGCAAGGGTATAGGTTACAGTCAGTGCCATGTCGGTAAAGAGTTCACGTGTGATTCCCTCTGTGAATACGATAGGTACGAAAACGCATACTGTAGTCAGTGTGGATCCTGTGATTGCGGCCGCTACCTGTTTTGCTCCCTGAACAGCAGCCTTCGGCGCAGGCACACCCTGTCTGCGAAGTCTTACTATATTCTCGATTACTACAACTGAGTTGTCCACCAGCATTCCTACAGAAACTGCAAGTCCTGACATTGAAATAAGATTCAGTGTGATTCCGGAAAAATACATAAGCAGCACTGCAAAAATAACACTTATCGGAATGCTGCATATTGTAATGAATGTAGGCTTCAGGTTGCGCAGGAACAGGAAGAGAACGATGCATGCAAACA
>JBJESZ010000042.1:0-11505 GCA_051883055.1 Emergencia sp. | reverse complement strand
ACAAGATGACCCAGAAGGTAAAGCTTCTTTCCGGAGGGCAGAGACAGGCTTTGACACTGTTTATGGCAGTAATCGCACAGCCGTCTGTACTTCTTCTTGACGAGCACACTGCTGCCCTTGACCCGTCAGCTGCAGCCAAGGTGCTCCAGCTTACAGAAAGCTTCTCACAGAGAGAAAACATGTGCACTATGATGATTACTCACAACATGAAGGATGCTCTTGCATACGGAAACAGAACGCTTCTAATGCAGAACGGCCGCATTGCCATGGACATTAAGGGCGAAGAGCGCACTCAGATGACTGTGGAAAAGCTGGTTGAGAAATTTAAAATTGACAACGATAGAATGCTGCTGTAGGCAGAACTTATCAATGTGTAATAAAACTCCTTTACAGGGAATATACCTTGTAAGGGAGTTTTTTAGTATGAAAAAGATATTATTAGTCATTGGCCTGCTTGTCGCCTTCGGTTTAGGTGCTCTCGTCTGGTTCTATCAGAACGATGCGGTATCAAAACCCACAGCAGCGGAAATACCGGCCATACCCACAGTCAGCGCACAGCAGGCAATCCTCATAGACGGCAAGACCGGAGAATGCCTCTATGAGAAAAATGCCGATGAAAAGGGCTACCCTGCAAGCACTACCAAAATCATGACGGCAATGGTGGTGATGGATATCTGCAGGGAGCAGAACATAAGCCTTAAAGAGAAGATTACTGTTCCGAAGGAGGCTGAGGGTGTGGAAGGCTCCAGCCTCTTTCTCAAGGCAGGAGAGGAGAAGACTATAGAGGAGCTTCTGTACGGGATAATGCTCGTTTCAGGTAATGACGGTGCTACGGCTCTGGCTTCACAGATGGGAGGTAAAGTAGAATATTTCGTTGACAGAATGAACGAAAAGGCAGAAAAACTGGGATGTATGGGAACTCACTTCGAAAATCCGACAGGCTTATTCAGCGAAAACCATTATACTACAGCCAGAGACCTTGCAAATATTGCAAGACATGCCATGAAAAACGATGAATTCGCTAAGATTGCGGGTACCGAAAACTGGAAAAGCTACTATAACAAGAACAAGACCGTTCATCAGTATGAGGGCGGCAACGGGGTAAAGATTGGATATACCAGAAACTCAGGACGAACGCTGGTTGCTTCGGCGGAAAGGGACGGCACACTGCTCATATGCGTCCTCCTCTCTGACGGCAACTGGTTTAACGATGCCTATTCCTTAATGGACTACGGCTTTAAAGTGGAGGGGTGTAGAGATGAATAAAAAATGTGTGGATGCAGGACGAGAGGGATGTCCCTGCGTTCTTGCAGAAAGCGGAAACTGTATAGTCTGCAGCAGGCTGTCCGGTGGAAGCTGCAATGACTGCAGCTGGCAGGGTGTATGCATTTATTCTCTGTTTATGCAGAACGGCAGGAAGAGAGTTTCAGGGAGAAGAAGCGAGGTTTTCACAGTAAAAGAAATCCGGGACTATAGTGAAGATTTCAAGGTTTTCGTTCTCGACGCACCGAAGGGCCTGTGTCAGAGAGCAGGAAGACCGGGAAGCTTTGTCTTTGCAAAAAGAAAGGAAGACAGGGAATGGTTCGGAATGCCCGTATCTGTTCTGAAATCAGATCCTGAGCAAAGGGAACTTCACCTGGGAATCTATAACTGCGGTCCGAAGAGCAACAATCTGGTAATGAATCAGGGACCGATGGAAATAAGAGGCATATATTACAGTGCCCTGACAGGTCTGAGTCTTTTACAGAAGGAAACACCGCAGACCCTGGTCTATGCGAAGGGTGTGGCAATTGCACCTCTTCGAAATCTGATAGACAGCGGGCTAGTCAAACCGGAAAAGGCGTATTTTTATATTGATATCAGCAAGATATCTCTCGATTTCATAAAGGATTACTTTGGCGACATTCCCATGGACAATGTGGAGTTCAGGGAGTTCATCATAGACGGTTTTGACAGAAGGCGGCTGACCTCGGGAAGTGACAACATACTGGCGCTCACGTCACCCTTTTACAGCGACAGAATCGAAGAGACTGCAGGCCGGGCATGCGTCAGACCCAACAAGGGCAACATGTGCTGCGGCGAGGGAATATGCGGGGCATGCACCCACACCGGCGAGCTTGGCGAAACGGTCAGAACATGTAAGTTCATTCCTTGACATTCAGTGCTGTTTTCAGTAAAATAGACGTATGTTTGTTAACATAATATGAAACAAGGAAAGGTGAAATAGATATGAAAAGAATTAAGACTATCGAAACAAGAAATCTTGAAAACAGCATGAAGGACGGCGGCTGCGGCGAATGCCAGACATCATGTCAGTCAGCATGCAAGACATCCTGCGGAGTTGCTAACCAGGAGTGTGAAAAGAAGAACTAATGATACATCAGTATAAGCTTAACGGTTTCAATATCGTTATTGATGTTTATAGTGGTTCAGTACATGTAGTGGATGATGTTGCATATGACATCATCCAACTTTTTTGTGATGAGGAAAAAGAGACCATTATCGCAAGGATGCTGGACAAGTACGCTGATGAACAGGATGTAACAAGAGAAGAGCTTGAAGAGGTCTTCGACGATATTGAGGAACTGAAGAAACAGAGAAAACTATTTACAGATGATATATATGAGCCGAACGCTTCCGACCTGAAGAACAGACACACTGAGGTTAAGGCTCTTTGTCTTCATGTGGCCCACACCTGCAATCTTAACTGTACCTACTGCTTCGCAAGTCAGGGGAATTTCAACGGTGAAAGAGGGCTTATGAGTTTTGAGACGGGAAAGAGAGCACTTGACTTCCTCATTGAAAACTCAGGAGACAGAAGAAACCTGGAGGTTGACTTCTTCGGCGGCGAGCCGCTGATGAACTGGCAGGTGGTGAAGGATCTTGTAACCTACGCAAGAAGCGTGGAAAAAGAACACAACAAGAACTTCAGATTTACCCTGACAACTAACGGAATAGGAATCGACGACGACGTGATTGAATTCGCCAACAAGGAAATGCACAACGTTGTACTCAGCCTGGACGGACGCAAGGAGGTTCACGACAGACTGCGCAAAACCATTGACGGCAGAGGCAGCTACGACATGATAATCCCTAAGTTCAGGAAAATGGTGGAATCAAGAGGCGGAAAAGGCTATTACATGCGCGGAACCTTCACCCACAACAACGTGGATTTCACAGAGGATATTTTCCATATGGCGGACCTGGGATTTACGGAACTCTCGATGGAGCCGGTTGTATGCCCGCCTGATGATCCTTTTGCACTTACAGAGGAGGATCTGCCTAAACTGTTTGAGCAGTATGAGATTCTTGCAAAGGAAATGATCGAACGAAAGAAAGCCGGAAAGGGCTTTACTTTCTACCACTATATGATAGACCTGAATCATGGTCCCTGCATATATAAGAGAATTTCGGGCTGCGGATCCGGAACGGAGTACTTTGCAGTTACGCCATGGGGCGACCTGTACCCGTGTCACCAGTTTGTCGGCGACGAGAAGTACAGAATGGGCGACATCTGGAACGGCATCACCAGAGAAGACATACGTGAAGAATTCAAGTCCTGCAATGTGTACTCAAGAGAAGAATGCAGAGACTGCTGGGCAAGACTTTACTGCAGCGGCGGCTGTGCTGCCAACGCCTACCATGCGACGGGATCTGTAAAGGGTGTTTATGACTATGGCTGCAGGCTGTTCAAAAAGAGAATGGAATGCGCCATCATGATGCAGATTGCTATGATGGAATAGTACGAACCTCCCATACGTATAATATCGAAAGGTATTATGGGTATATGGGAGGTTTAATTAATGTCTGTAGTAGTTATAGGCGGCGGATGGGCCGGCTGCAGTGCGGCTGTGGCGGCGCGAAAGCATGGCGAGGAGGTCCACCTTCTGGAGCGGACAGATATGCTCCTGGGACTGGGCAACGCAGGCGGAATTATGAGAAACAACGGAAGATACACTCTGACAGAGGAATGCATTGCCATGGGCGCGTCTGAGCTGTTTAGGATTACAGATGACTGTGCAACTCACGTGGATGTGGACTTTCCCGGACACAGACACGCCAGCTTCTACAATGTGAAAAAGGTTGAGCCGCGTGTCCGCAGGATGCTGTCCGACATGGGTGTCAGGATTCACCTTATGTTTCGGGCTGTTCAGGTTATCAAAACCCCCTCGGATCGAATTGACGCTGTTATTTCTGCGGATGGCGAGGAGGTTTACGGGGATGCTTTTATTGAAACGACGGGTACTACCGGACCTATGGGAAACTGTGCTGATTATGGGCACGGATGCTCTATGTGCATTTTGCGATGCCCTGCTTTTGGCCCTAGAGTAAGCATTTCGGAGAAGGCCGGCTGCCACGACTATTTCGGATGCAGAGCTGATGGAACACCCGGTGCCTTCAGCGGATCATGCAAGCTGGATAAGGAGACTCTGGGCAAGGAGCTGCAGAAGGAACTGAACTGCCGGGGCTTTGCGGTTGTTCCTCTGCCTGAGCACCTGATCAACGAGAAGAAGCTTCAGTCCAAAGTCTGCAGGCAGTATGCTCTGCCGGATTTTGCGAAGAATATCATACTTATAGATACGGGGTCTGCAAAGATGATGACTCCATTCTTCCCTCTTGAAGAGCTGAGAAGCATCAGGGGATTTGAGAACGTTATGTATTCAGATCCTTACGCGGGAGGGAAGGGGAATTCCATAAGATATATGGCCTGTGCAGAGTGTGACAGAGGACTCAGGGTTAAAGGAATACCGAATCTCTTCTGCGCGGGAGAAAAGGCAGGGACTTTTGTGGGGCATACTGAGGCAATAGCTACAGGAGCGCTGGCCGGGTATAATGCGGCGAGATACTGCCGGAAAGAGGAACTGCTGGAGATGCCGGCGGACACGACTCTGGGGGCTTTGATAGAGTTTCAGGAAAAACATGAGGGGATGGTAACCTGTGCCGGAGACCGCTTCTTTGAACACATGAAGGAGAAGGGACTCTACACTACGGACAGGAAGCTGATCGCCGAAAGGGTGGAGGCTGCCGGATTGACGGGAGTATTTGATATGTGCTAAAATTACATAAACTTATGATAAAAAGAGGAAATGCGAATGAGGATTAACAAATATATAGCCGGTGCGGGCGTGGCAAGCAGACGAAAGGCGGATGAGCTGATAGCCAACGGGAACGTCAGAGTTAACGGCCTTGTTCTGCGCGAGCCGGGCTACGACGTGGTTGAGGGTGACGTGGTTGAGGTTAACGGAAGAAGGGTAGAGACCAGCGAGAAGAAGGTTTATATTCTGCTGAACAAGCCGACAGGATACGTTACGACTGTCAGCGACGACAGGGAGAGAGACACGGTTATGGATCTGGTAGCGGATGTGGACGCCAGGATTTTTCCCGTGGGAAGACTGGATTACAACACATCGGGAATGCTGATAATGACAAATGACGGAGATTTTGCGTATAAGCTGACTCACCCCAAGCATGAAATGCCTAAGACTTACCGTGCACTGGTTTCGGGAGTTCTTTCTGACGAAAAGTGCGGACGGCTTGAAAGAGGCGTGGATATCGGAGGCTTCAGAACTTCTCCGGCGAAGGTGAAAATTATCAGGGGACTGTCCAATGCCACTCTTGTGGATATTACCATTCACGAGGGAAAGAACCGTCAGGTCCGCAAGATGTTCAGGGCTGTGGGAAATCCGGTTAAGCAGCTTCAGAGAATCGCCATCGGTGATATCAGACTGGGAAGGCTTGCCGAGGGTCACTACAGAAAGCTGACGAGAGAGGAAATAGAGTATCTGAAAAGCAGATAAAATAAAAACTGCCTGAGTGCTGACGCATTTCAGGCAGTTTTTACTTTTGGAGTATGTATAAACACTATTTTCTCTTGAAATCTTTTGGAGTTACGCAAGTTCCTGTTGCTCTTGCAACTACGATTGGCTCTTCTAAGAAGTCAGCAGCTGAAGCGTTGATATCCTTTCTTGAAACGATAACCTTTCTTGCTTCGAACTTCATCTGTCTTGAAGTGTTTCCAATCTTAGTGATTTCGCCGTATGCTTCGATATAATCTCCGGCATATGTAGGAGCAAGGAATTCTACGTTATCGTATGCGCAGAATAAGCCTTCGTCTCCGTCAAGCTTGATTAATAATTCTGTAGCAACGTCTCCAAAAAGATGTACCATATGTGCTCCGTCTACTAATTCTCCACCGTAGTGAGCATCTTTAGCGGACATTCTAACTCTGATTAATGATGTAATTTTCTCTTCCATCGGTCTGTTCTCCTTCTATCTGATAATTTTATATCAATTAATAACCTGACTTCAGTATACACACAAACAAAATGGGTGTAAATAATATTTGCAAAATATCTATAAAGGTTGTATTATTGATGTAAATACAGCTGAACCGAAATGTGTTCACATGGAAAGGCGTGAAACGAAAATGGCACAGAGCTACGGCATAAACAGGGTATTGGAACCACAGTATGTCCTTCCCACATCTGCATGGAGGCTGGATAACAGCAGAAAGCTTAACCCCGAGGAGATAAGGGTCAGAGTTAATAAGATACATATTGAAGGAACGAGCTTCAAACAGATATGCCTGGAATCAAACTATAACGAACAGAAAATCAAACAAATGATTCTTGATATCGTTATCAGGAGAGGCAAGCTGCATAATCCGGTTACGGACACAGGCGGCCTTTTTTCCGGTGTCGTAGAGGAGATAGGCAGGAATTTCAAAAACCCGAAAGGCTTCAAGCCGGGCGACGAGGTTGTATGCAATGCCAGTCTTGCGTCTGTTCCTATGTATATAGAAAAGATAATATCCATCGACAGAGCCTTTGGTCAGATCGACGTGGAGGGGTATGCTATACTCTATGATGAAATTCCCCTTGTATCAAAACCTTCAGAGGTTCCCACAAAAATGCTGCTGTACACTCTAAACGAGTCAGGAACTCTGTACAAGATTTCCACGGAGGCTGTGGGGAAGAAAAAATTCCTTGTGGTGGGAAACAATCTGCTGTCAAATCTTCTTTTCGGATATGCCATACGCAGGGTGGCCAGAGATGATGCGGAGATAGTCTGCCTGCTTGACAAGAAGACGGATTATGTTCTGAAGGGTGAAAGCATAGATGAGCTTACAAGGACGGTATTCACGGAGGTTCATTATGTAGATATACTGAAGCCTCTTGAATGTCTGAAAAAGCTGAAGTCGGAAACCTATTTCGACCTGTCAGTCAACTGCGCAGATATACCCGGAGCCGAAACGATCAACATTCTGGCTACCAAGAGCGGAGGCACGGTTGTATTTGCGAACCTGATAAACAACTATAACATAGCCCTGTATATTACAGAATCTATTTCCAAGCAGCTGGACATCAAGTGTGCTGACGGATATCTGGAGGCATACGATGAATTCGATATTGCTATCGTGCAGGCTTTGATGCCGTATATCGAAAAGGCTATTGTATCTGACCCTAACATAAATGACGACCCTGCATATCCGTTCACCAGAGAGACCAGAATTATCGAAGCTACCGGACAGAGAAGAACACTGATGGATGACTTCGTGTGCGAAAGCAGAGCGATGGCAAGAGTTGTAGACGATGTTTTTAAGGTTGCCAAGTACGACTGCAACGTCATGATTACCGGTGATTCGGGAGTGGGGAAGGGCACTGTTGCGTCCAGCATTCATAAGAACAGCAGCAGAAAGATGCAGCCTCTTCTGAAGATAAACTGCGCATCCATTTCGCCTAACGTTATTGAAGCTGAGTTCTTTGGCGTGGAGAGAGATGAAGAGAACGGTATACCGGGCAAGAAGGGCTACTTTGAACTGGCAGACAAGGGCAGCGTGTTCCTTAATGAAATAAGCCATCTTCCTGTGGAAATGCAGGCGAAGCTTCTGCGCGTGGTGCAGGACGGCGAGTTTTACCGCGTGGGGGGAACCAAACTCGTAAAGACAGACGTGCGAATCCTGTGTGCAACGGATGGCACTCTTGAAGAGGCGGTTGACAATGATAAATTCAGAAGAGACCTGTTCTATCAGCTGAATGTGGTAAAAATCAAGGTTCCTAACCTCAGCGAGAGAACGGGGGACATCCCGGCTCTGGTAAATCATTTTATCAACAAGTATAACAGAAAGTACGAAATTAAACGAAAAATCGACTCTGATGCGGTTGAGTACCTGAAACAGTGTGAATGGCCGGGAAATATCAGACAGCTTGAGACTGCGATACAGAGAATGATGATTACGGCAAAGGGCGAAAAAATTTCTCTGCTCGATGTCATGCGCGAACTTCACGCGGACGTGTTCGATAACCGTCCCGGGGACGATGACGGTGAGAACGAGTCTGAAATAGACCTTGAAAAAATGGTCAATAACTTCGAAAGAACGCTGATCAAGCATGCCTGTGAACAATACGGCTCGACGCGTAAGGTTGCAAAAGCCATTGGAATAAGCCAGACACAGCTGGTAAGAAAGAAGAAGAAATACGGAATTTAGAGAGTTTTGATTAATAGCTGAACTGAAAATGGTTCAGCTATTTTCTATGTGAACCGAAAACTGTTCGCAAGGCTGAAACGTCGAAAATTGGCAGAAAAGTGTTGCAAGCTCCGTTGACTGTATACAGTATTTTTCGTAGAATCTTCTTGTAATTTAAAAGGAGTAATTTTTTAAAGAGGTAATTTTTAAAATTAAATGGAGGTAGGTAACATGGAGTACAAGAAAGGTGACGTTTACGGATCACACAGAGTAATCAGCCCAAAGGGAGTTCTTCCACAGCCGGCAGAAGTTATTGACAACACTATGGAAATTTATGACAATGAAGTTCTTATTGATGTACAGACACTAAACATTGACTCAGCTTCATTCACAGAAATTGAAAGACGTTCAGAAGGCGATATCGAAAAGATCAAGCAGACTATCATGGGTATCGTTGAAAGAACAGGTAAGCACAAGAACCCTTGGACAGGATCAGGTGGAATGCTTATCGGTACAGTAAAAGAAATCGGACCAAACTTTAAAGGTGACCTGAAGGTTGGAGACAAGATCGCTACTTTAGTTTCTCTGTCACTTACACCATTAAAGATAGACGAAATTCTTGAAATCAGACCTGACATCGACCAGGTTGATATCAAAGGACAGGCAATCCTGTTCCAGAGCGGTATCTACGGAATCCTTCCTGATGATATTCCTGAAAATCTTGCGCTTTCCGTACTTGACGTAGCAGGTGCTCCTGCTCAGACTGCAAAGATCTGCCACCCTGGACAGACGGTTGTTATCCTGGGCGGAGGAGGAAAGTCCGGAATCCTTTGCTGCTACGAAGCAAAGAGACAGGTTGGAGTTAACGGTAAGGTTATCTGCGTTGACGGCTTCGAAGCATCAATCAACAGAGCAAAGAGCGTAAACTGCGCACATGAATATCTGGTTGCAGACGCTACAGATGCTGTTGAAATGTACAGAAAGATCAGCGAGCTGACAGACGGTGAAATGGCTGACGTAGTTGTAAACGTTGTAAACATTCCTAATACAGAAATGGCTTCTATCCTGGCTTGCAAGGACGACGGATTAGTATATTTCTTCTCAATGGCTACTTCATTCACTAAGGCTGCTCTTGGCGCTGAAGGTGTAGGTAAGGACGTTACAATGATGATGGGTAACGGATATACTAAGGGTCATGCCAAGGTTGCTCTTGAAATCCTGAGAGAGAGCGAAGGAATCAAGGCTTTATTTGCAAATCTGTACGCTTAATGTTGAATTTTGAACAGGAATTCGGCGTTGAAAAATTACGAGGGGTTTTAGCGCGAACCTTTTTCGGTTCGAAAAATACAATATTGAACACATATCGGTTCGATTGGAAAATCGTTCGAGATAGTTGTACGATGGGAGAATGCCTTTATAGATTTTAAATCTTTAATCATCTATAATTTAAAGAGAATTATTTTTAGGAGGATTAATATTATGAAAAAAGGATGCCCTTACGGAACTCACAGAGTTATTTCCCCTGCCGGAGTACTACCACAGCCAGCAGACAAAATTGATAACACTATGGAAATTTACGATAACGAAGTTTTAATCGATGTAAAGACACTGAATATCGACTCAGCTTCATTTACTGAAATCGTAAAGAGAGTGCTTGACAAGAAGCCGTCAGAAGTTACTACTCAGGAAGAAATGGATAAGATCGGCGACAAGATGAAGGAAATCGTTGCGAATGCCGGCAAACACAAGAATCCATGGACTGGTTCCGGCGGAATGCTTCTGGGTACTGTAGAAGAAATCGGACCTAACTATGTTGGAGATCTGAAGGTTGGTGACAAGATTGCTACATTAGTATCTCTTTCACTTACACCATTAAGAATTGACGAAATCATTGCTATGAGACCTGCAATCGATCAGGTTGACATCAAGGGTAAGGCAATTCTGTTCCAGTCAGGTATCTACGGAATTATTCCTGATGATATGCCTGAAAAGACAGCTCTTTCAGCATTAGACGTAGCAGGTGCTCCTGCACAGGCTGCTAAGCTTTGCCAGCTGAACCAGAAAGTACTGGTTATCGGTGGCGGCGGAAAATCAGGTCTTCTGTGCTTATACGAGGCAAAGAAGAGAGTTGGTGTAAACGGTCTGGTAGTTTGCGCTGCAGGTTCACAGAAATCTGAAGACAGAGCTAGATCATTAGACCTTGCTGATGAATACTTCCACATGGATGCAACTGATGCTGTTGGAATGTACAACAAGGCTATGGAACTGACTAACGGAGAATTATTCGACATAGTTATCAACTGTGTATCAATCGAAAACACAGAAATGGCTTCAATTCTTTCATGTAAGGATGACGGTACTGTATACTTCTTCTCAATGGCTACTTCATTCACTAAGGCTGCTCTTGGTGCTGAAGGTGTTGGTAAAGACGTTAACATGATTATCGGTAACGGCTATACTAAGGGACACGCAGCTGTTACATTACAGTGCCTGAGAGAACATGAAGGCTTAAGAAAGCTGTTCGAAGAAATGTACGCTTAATACGCACAATTAATAAATACCATATTTTATAAGGAGATATAAAATGGCAATCAGAAATTGGAAAGACATTCCTCTATTTAAGGATGTTACAGATGAAGAGTGGAACGACTGGCACTGGCAGGTAAACCACAGATTATCAACTGTAGAGGACATTGCTCAGGTTATTAACCTGACAGAACAGGAAAGAGCTGATATCGAAAAGGTAATCGGAGGATTCAGAGTAGGAATTACTCCTTACTATGCTTCACTGATGGATCCGGACGATCCAAGATGTCCGGTTAGAATGCAGGCAGTTCCTACACTTGCTGAGATGCACAGATCAGAAGCAGACGATGCAGACCCTCTTCACGAGGATGCTGACTCCCCAGCTCCTGGACTGACTCACAGATATCCTGACAGAGTTTTATTCTTAATCACTGACCAGTGCTCAATGTACTGCCGTCACTGCACAAGAAGAAGACTTGCAGGTGAAACTGACGGAGCAAGATCAAGAGAAG
>JBJESZ010000041.1:37566-51695 GCA_051883055.1 Emergencia sp. | reverse complement strand
CCATAACAAATATTCAGTATATGGAAGAGATGAAGAACCAGATGTGGTCCTTCACAGAGGCGATGGCGGAGGCCATCGACGCAAGAACCCCGTACAATGCCAATCATGTGAGAAATGTGGCAATGTATGCGGGAAAGCTTGCTGATTACATAAATGCAATGCACGATGCCGGTCAGGAAGAGGAGTATTTCTCGCAGGAGCGTAAGGAACAGCTCGTCATGAGTGCGCTCCTCCATGATCTGGGCAAGATGGCAGTTCCGACAAAGATAATGAACAAAGCCACCAGACTGGAGGAGAAGCTGGACGCAATCGGACACCGTTTCGAAACCTTCCGGCTGAGATACAGGATTCAGCTGCTGGAGGGAAGAATCACGAGTGAAGAATATGAGAGGAAGACCGGCGAGCTTGACCGGATATGGCAGCTGGTAAATGAGATAAACAGTGCGGGATTTCTGGACGATGAGAGGGAAGAACGCATCCGGGTGAGTTTTGATAGAAAGTTCATCGAAGAGGGAAGGACGGAGCCTTTCTTCACGGAGGAGGAAAAGGAGGCGCTTCTCATAAAGAAGGGAACCCTTACCGCCGGAGAGAGAACCGTGATGGAAAGCCACGTGGACATGACAGAACGAATTCTGAACAAGGTTCATTTCAGCTCACGCGACAAGGACGTTGCAAAATGGGCTCTTCAGCACCACGAATGTCTGAACGGAAAAGGCTATCCGAAGAGGCTTGCCGGTGATGAACTCTGTCTGGAATCAAGAATTCTGGCTGTTGCTGACATATGCGACGCGCTGCTTGCCTCTGACAGACCGTACAAAAAACCGATGCCGCAGGAGAAGGCCTTTGCAATAATGGAGGACATGGCCCGGAGCGGCAGCATAGATGGAAAGCTTGTAGAATACTTAGAGCAATGTATTAGAAAAGATGAGGCAGGTGGGGAGGTTGATTGATTTTTTAAAAAACAGTTTCAGGAGAAGGCTGCCTGTGATTGCATGCTGTGCTGTTCTGCTGCTGACGATGGGAGTTTTGACGGCGTGCGGCGGCTCTTCAGGTGACGGCCCGGGCTCTGGTTCGGTGTCCTCAGGTGGATCTGAAGGGGGCAAGGCAGGTGAATCCGCACGAACTGTCGTGGTCGACGGAGTGAACGGGACGGCTGTAGTTCTGGACGAATCGAAGGAAAGCATGAATGCCTATAAGGGCATGAATCTTTACTCCGGCAACGATGTCACTGTGCAGAAGTCATCAGACATGACTCTGGTGCTGGACATGGACAAGTACCTTTATGCTGAGCCTGAGTCTCACTTCTGGCTTGAGGCATCGGGAAGCAGCGATTCGAGCAAAACTGTCATATATCTGGACGAAGGAGCTGAGGTAAACCGTATCAAAAATCCGCTGGAGGAGGGCTCTGTCTATCAGGTGGATACTCCTAATTCCACCATGGCTGTGCGCGGCACTGTATTCAGAGTGGTTGTCCGCAGAGGAGAAGACGGAGAATATTACACATATCTTGAAGTCTTTGACGGATCGGTAAGGGTTAAGCTTAAGAACACAAAGGGTGAGTACAACGGTGTTACTGAAACCTTCACCGCCGGCGAGGCAGCTGCAATCAGAGGGAATACAGACATCTCTGAATTCATCACTGATGGAGACGGTGAAGCTGCAACGACGATAGACTACGCAACTCTGCCGGCATATACTGCTGACCAGCTGATTTACTATCTGGACGATGGTGAAACCCTGTCTGTGGACAGAGAGACTCTTGAGGAAGTGGCTGAACTGAACAGATCTGATGATGATCCGGGACAGCCTGGATATACTGGAAATCCTGGAAATCCCGGAAACGGTGAGAATCCTAGTGATACGGGAAATCCCGGAAATGGTCAGAATCCCGGACAGGCGGGAAATCCCGGGAATGGTCAGAATCCTGGACAGAATGGGAATACAGCCCAGGGAAATAATCCTGGGAATGGCGGGAATGCTCAGAACGGAGCGGGAAATACCGGACAGACCGGAGGAACTCTGACGAATGGAAACGCCAATACTCCTGCAGGCACAGCCGGTTCGCAGGCGCACACCCATAAGTGGAAGTCCGAAACAGTTAGAAAGGCTACATGTACCCAGACGGGAATCGTTCAGTCCGTTTGTTCAGTCTGCGGTCAGACGAAGAACCGTAAGGAGACTGCAAAGAAAGATCACACTGAGGCTGCATCATGGAAGACTGCAAGCGCTGCGACATGCACCGAAGCAGGCTCGGAAACCAAATCATGCACAGTTTGCGGCAAGGTTATGCGGACACGCAAGATCGACCCTACAGGCCACATGGCCGGAAAAGGTGAAATTGTCGAGGCAGCCTGCACTCAAGAAGGTTCAGAGACCGTTAAATGCATGAACTGCGGAGAAATCCTTGAGCAGACCATAATTGAAGCACCCGGACACAAGCCAGGCGACTGGGTAACCACAAAATACCCGGACTACGGCATTGAAGGTGAAAAAACTCAATCATGCACGGTCTGCGGCGAAGTGGTGAACACCCAGACCATCCCGGCTCTGGTATGGGTCGAACCAAGCTGTGAGCATAAGGAGACAACAAAAGAGAATGTTTCGGCTACATGCGTCGAGTATGGAAAAATAGTGACGAAGTGTTCAAGCTGCGGTGAGATTCTCTCGACGGAGACTGCTGCTGAACCTACGGGTCACACTGAGGCAGAAGTCGAAGGTAAAGAAGCAACCTGTACCGAAGCCGGATTGACTGCCGGAGTTAAGTGTTCGGTATGCGGTGAGATAATTGTGGCGCAGGAGGAAATACCGGCAACAGGTCACAAAGAAATCGTACCACTGGAAGCCATTGCACCAACTTGTACAGAAACCGGTTTGACTGAAGGAAGCAAGTGTGAGACATGCGGTGAGAAACTTGTAGAGCAGAAGGAAATACCGGCAACAGGCCATACCGAGGAGACTATACCTGGCAAGACTGCAACGTGTACTGAAGCTGGATCGACGGATGGAGTAAAGTGTTCAGTATGCGGTGAGATTCTTGTAGAGCAGAAGGCAATTTCGGCAACAGGTCATACCGAGGTGACTATACCTGGAAAGGAGCCAACCGATACTGAAACCGGGTTGACGGATGGAGTAAAGTGTTCAGTGTGTGGAGAAATCCTTCAGGCGCAAGAAATAATACCAGCAAAAAATGATATGACGTCGACTTATCCTACGGATCAAGTTCTCCAATAAATTTAATAAAAAATGACTGTTGCATTAATGGCGAACAAACTTAATGCACAGTCTTTTTTTATGGAACTTACAATTCAAATTTTATCGCGTACTACTGTACTAACAGGTAAGCTATGATGAACAGCACATTCATCAATTATTCAGTCTATAAATAGAAAACTGGATCGTCTGAAAATGTAGTTATCTATTCACAACTTCCCGTTCTATCATTTCTGTCACTTTTGCAGTTTTTTTAACTAATTAGGACAACTTTCCCGGAATCATGGATGACTGCGATGATAATCTTATAGAATTTTACAGATAACTAGTAGTAAATCAAGCACTGATTTACAGATGATACCAGTAAGCCATCCTTCAGCAGCGTATAATCATACAAATGATGAATATTTTAAATGAGATACATTCTTTTAACTCGAATCTGATGCCACTTCGAGAAGAGTGTTGTCCTTTCTTCAATAAAAAATGCCATATGTGACAACAATGATAAACAAAAGGCTGGTCGAATCGCCGATAGGCAATGCGACCAGCCGTAAACCCTAGATTTTATATCTCACATTCAATAACAACAACCTCACAGCTTGACAGCTTCAGGGCATCCCCAAAGAAATCAGTGGATTCAGCACTATCCCATGAAGTCCTGAAAGAAGAACTGCCAGCACCAGGGGCGAAGGTGCCAGCAAAGGCATTTTCGCCAATATTCCCAAGCACTACCCGCTTAACCGGATACCCAAGCTTAATCTCAGCAGCTTCAGGACCGAAGTTGGCGGCAATAAGCATGCGCTGTGAACCGTCAAAGCGATAATAAGCCATAACAAAATCAGAATCCATGTATACCGGTGCGAACTCGCCATATGTGAAAACTTCACTATATTCAGGCGATTTGCGCAGGGCGATAAGCCTGCGGTAGTAGTTCAGGACAGAAGAAGGATCCGTTTCCTGAAGCTCAACATTGATGTCCGGATAATTGGAATTCACCTTCAGCCAGGGGGTTCCGGAAGTAAAGCCGGCATTCAGGTCAGAGGACCACTGCATCGGAGTTCTTGCATTGTCGCGGCTCATTGCAGCGCAGGCAGCAAGAGCAGCTTCATCAGACAGCCCTGCCTGCAGAGCGATGCTGTACTGATCCTTAGTGTTTATATCGTCGAACTCATCTATGCTGTTCCAGACAGCATTCTGCATTCCAATTTCCTGACCCTGATAGATGAAAGGTATTCCGCGAAGAAGAACGCTCACCGTTCCCAGCATCTTCGCACCGTTAGGAGTTCTTGCATATTCAGGAAGAAATCTGGAGACACCGCGGGGCTCATCGTGGTTTTCGATTATGTTTGCCTCAAAACCATGCTTCTGCACCTCAAGCTGTGAGTTTACAACAGTCTGGCGCCATTCCCTGAACTCAACCGGAGGCATATCGTACCAGCCGTGTGCACCGCTGCCCAGACAGTGTGCACTGAAATCAAAGATAGTAGAGAAGTGACCTTCATCGCCGATAAAGTTCTCGAGCTCACCCTCATGCATGTTGAACACCTCACCGGCAGTGAAGGCATCATATTTGCTGAAAGTATTACGCTTCAGATCCTGCAGCAGGTCTCCGACTCCGTCCACTGAATCCACCATCTTCCAGCAGTGCGCCAGCCCATCAGGTCCGTCAGGCTCAAAGTCAGGAAAGGACAGATCTTTCTTGATGTTAATAATTGCGTCTACTCGGAATCCGGCCAGACCTTTTTCGAGCCACCAGTTGACCATCTTGTAGAGCTCACCGCGAAGCTTCGGATTCTCCCAGTTCAGGTCAGGCTGCTCCTTGGCGAACATGTGGAAATAGTACATGTCAGTGCCCGGCACAGGCTCCCAGCAGCTGCCGCCAAAATAGGAGCGCAGATTGTTCGGCGGGTTGCCGCAGCGTCTGGAATCATCACAGCTTTGGCTGCCGTTTTTATTGCCATCGCGCATTGCATCGTCGCAGCCCTGCCCCGGGTTCTCCTCGCCATCGCGCCCTTTGCGGAAGTAAAAGTAGTCGGCGTACTCGCCGTAAGGATCCATCAAAGCCTTCTGAAACCATTCATGCTTATCGGAGCAGTGGTTGATTACCAGATCCATAATTATGTGCATGTCACGCTTTTCGGCTTCAGCCAGGAGCAAATCAAACTCCTCCATTGTGCCGAATTCCTCAGCAATTGCATAGTAATCTGAAATATCATACCCCTGGTCAACAAAAGGGGATTTATATATCGGAGAAAGCCAAATGATGTCGACACCAAGGGCTTTCAGATAATCGAGTTTTGATATTATACCCTTCAGATCACCGATGCCGTCGCCGTTGGAGTCCAGGAAGCTCTTCGGGTAAATCTGGTAGGCAATTTTGTCGTGCCACCATTTTCTTTTCACAGGTTTTAGCATAAGTCAACCTCCATAATATCGTTAAATCTGCAGACATTATACAACACCTGCTGAAAAATACAACAGGTGCGAAAAAACTCTTGGCAGTTTTAAATTATCTGTTTTTTCTGAAAATGTAATTAAGCACCTCATCTTTTGGAATTTCAAGGGCGAGGGCTAGTTCTGAGTACAGTGAATTCTCTGCCATGTGCATATATTTCTCATCTGTTGATGTCATGTTCTTTCCGATTTTCAGTCGGCGCTGCTTGCGTAAATAGATGAACTTGATGAGGCGAACCCATTCAGTACAGTCAAAGTGACGCATGCTGCGCCTGTACATCTGCTCCAGCGCTCTCTCATCCGTAATCTGCAGAGGCTCAATTTCCTGAATTCCGGCTACTAACCGCTCTGCATCTTCTCTGGTGATGATTTTTCTCATTACATCGTTACTTTTGTCTACGGGCACATACATCGTGCCGCTCATATTGAGTGGAGACAGGACGTAGTACGGCCTGTCAGCCGGAATGCCGGACATATTCAGTGTGGTGGTGCCGTCGATTTTACATACTCCGTTGGTTTCGTAAACTACATATTCTCCTGTACTAAACATATAAATCTCCTTCCCGCCTGTTGTGTACCTTAATTGCCTACCTTAATTTTAACATTTAAAAATATTTCATGTAAGCGAAAGTTTTGTAACAGTGACTAAGAAGGCTTTCCATGGACATCAAAAGATCATCTTAAGAACATCTTAAGAATTTTTATTCGGTAGTCCGGTTGATATACAACATATAAGGTGGTATATTGAATATAGTCACTGTGTATTTTCAAAAGGGGGAGTGAAGAGATGATAACATTAATGACAATAGGGATTATAGTACTGTCGATAAAACTGATTTTGCTTGCAGTTAAGGCTGCCTGGGGAATTACAAAAGCGGTACTCTTTGTAGCGTTTCTGCCGGTGATTCTGGTAGTGCTGCTGATTGCAGGACTGGCATCAGTTGCCGGACCGCTGCTGGTAATCGGCCTGCTTGCGGCATTCCTGCTGCCAAAGGTAAATAATTAGTAATCACAGCAGGGGAATAGAGAATTTAATTAAAGAGGGTTCAATTACAGAGGTTTCTAAAGGAGAGAAGAACCATGAGAAAGATTAAACGTACAGCTTCGCTTGCAGTATGCATTGCAGTTTTGATGCTTCTGTCATCCTGCGGAATGCGCGGAGAAATAATAATTAACGAGGATGGGTCTTTAACGGGCAAAATCACATCGTATGTAGAAAAAATCGAAGATGTTGACGAGGCTGAAGTGAAAGCTGCCATGGAGGAACTGGGCTTCGAAGATGCAGGAAAAACTGAAATCAACGGGAAGGAATTCAGCACATACGTTGTACAGGAAGACGAAAGTGCATCGGAGGCAGCTGCAGAATTCGCTTCATATGACAATGATAAGATTGTGCTCTCACTTGGAAAAGACGAATATATGGAATCTGTAGAAGGTGACGAAGCCGGAATGGATTTCTGCGACATCATCATCACTGTGCCAAAGGAAATAAAAAAGACAAACGGAATTCTAAGCGATGACAGGAAATCTATTACAATAGACATGCTGAAGAATTACGACGAAAGGTACTACATGATTTTCGATGACAGCATTATTAATGATACAACGATAAAGCTTAATGCTGTAAACGGAAAGTATTACAACAGGAAATTCACCTTAAAGGCAGATTCCAAGAACGTCATCACAAGCTTTACTGTTAACGGCAAAGCGATAGAAACTAATGAGTTCGTGCCTGCCAGAGACGGCAGATATAAGGTTAATGTAGAGCTTCTTTCAGGAGCAAGTAAGAAGATTTCCTATGTTCTGGATCGCACAAAGCCGTATACAAACATAGTAAACAACAAAACCTACAAGAAAAGCGTTACCCTGAAATTCTCCGATAAGTACGGCGTTAAAAAGGCCTCTCTGAATGGTAAAGCAGTAAAGACAGGACGGAAAATCACGAAGGCCGGCAGTTATACCCTCAAGGTGTATGACAAGGCGGGAAATGTGACAATCAGGAAATTCAAGGTAAAATAATAAACCGCAAAAACAATAAAGCAAAAGAAACTCCGCAGCCCATTGAATCGATGATATGGGATACGGAGTTTTTTATAAGCATTTTTAAATTCCCAGGTACAGGCGCAGCGCCCCGAGAATAAGCAGGTGCACAGGATAAAACCAGTAAAACAGCATCTTGTTCTGCCTGCCGCGCTCGCCGTTGTATGTTAGCGTCAGCCCAAAGCCGAGAAGCGACCATGGCTGAGAAACCATAGTGGCATAGCCCAGAGGAACCGTAAGCAGGCGCACATCACGGAACAGGTAGAATACATAACCGATCAGAATTGCGTGGTGCTCATAATCGAGAGCCAGATACATGGATACGGTGCTCATGATAAGTAAAATCACAAGAGATGCCAGGTACCAGAGAGCCTTTGAGCGATTCTGCATTTTTTCCTTTAATGTATCTATAATCCAGATGGTAACAAGAACAAGTGCCAGAGTGAACATAACGTTGTTCCAGTTCATATTGAAGAAGCTGGCCGTCGTAGACATATCGAAAGGGACTTCAGAAATCACACCGAAAACCAGCAGAGTAAGCAGATACTTCTTTCTGCTGTGAGTTTTGAAAAAGCCCTCGACCAGAAAGAAACAGTACAGCGGGAATGCAATCCTGCCGATGATGTCAAACAGACCGCTCAGGCCGGCAAGAAAACCCTCGTTCGACTTAAGACACGCATAGATTATAGACTTGTTCGTGTGGTCCGCCAGCATGGAAATCATTGCGATTATCTTCAGCCACGCACCGGACAGACACTGAAACCTTTCGCAGAAACTGTTGATTTTTTCCTTCATATAATTCCTACCCCCGTAATAATTCAGATTAGTTTTCTCATTATACAGTATAAAGGGCAAATTGGGAAGAAAAATTTAACGGCGTCTGTTGGCTTTGTTGATCTTTGAGATTTCCCTGAACCTGCGTTTTTTCTCGGCAAGGTAGTCATCTGTGTTTTCGGCATACCGGTTCTCGGCACGCAGCTTCTCGTAGGAAAGCCAGCGCTCCTCAGACAGCTCACCCCTCTCGATTGCCGCTCTGACCGCGCACCCCGGTTCACTGGTGTGACTGCAGTCAGCGAACCTGCACATAGCCGCCAGCTCCTCTATATCTGCAAAGGTTTTCTCAAGTCCGGCCTCCGCGTCCCACAGGCCCAGCTCACGCATGCCCGGGGTGTCTATTACCATACCACCATTCTCTAACAAAACCAACTCCCTGCGGGTCGTCGTATGACGCCCCTTGTCATCTCCGCGAAGTCCGTTGGTCTCCAGCCGCTCTTCGTTGAGCAGCCGGTTGATCAGAGTGGATTTGCCGACCCCTGATGAGCCGATAAGTGCCACGGTTTTGTCGGCTTTGATATAAGGCAGAAGCTTCAGGTATCCGTCCGCCTCCACAGAGGAAACCGTGACAATATCTGTCCCGAAAGCGACGGATTCCACGGCGCGAACGTATTCCTCAGGGTCCGGGCAAAGGTCAGCCTTGGTCAAAACCACCACAGGCGAGGCGCCGCTGTCCCATGCGATGGAAAGGTAGCGCTCCAGCCTTCGAACATTGAAGTCACTGTTAAGTGACATGCAGATAAAAACAGTGTCTATATTTGCGGCGACTACCTGATCGTCGCGGCCGGTTCCGGCGGCTTTGCGTATGAAAACACTTTTTCGTGGAAGAATCTCATTTATAACGGCATGACTCTGACCGGATTTGTCGCACTCTGCACGGACGTAATCGCCAACAGCTGGGAAGTCCGATGATTTAACGGCGTTGTGGCGCAGCTTTCCGGACACCTCTGCCAGGTATTCGCCTTCGTCACACAGCAGGTGATACAGACCTTTTTCCTGTGAAATAATCCTTCCGGTAATCAAAATCTTCATGTTTGGCATATTTTGTGTGACCTCCTTTTATGTAGCCTTTATGTAAACTGATCTTAAGTGTGCTGCGATTGTAAACGAACGTTTACTAAAATTATAGTTAACGAACGTTTGCTTGTCAAGAAGTTTTGCTCGTGGTAGAATAACCGGTAGAGGAGCAATGAGGCTGGGGGGAGAAAATGCATTTAATATATCTTGAACATTGCAGGCTGCAGCTTGGATGCCTGCTGGTAATACTTTATCAGGCTTTTATTTACTACAAAGAGCGCCGCAGGTATCACCTGACTGACAGAATTAGGCTGTACGATGTGCTGCTGGCTTCGGGAATTGTATGTCTGCTGCTGGACGGAATTACGGCGGTTACAGTAAACAATCAGGATGCGGTTAACAGTACGGTTAACCTTATTCTGCACGGAGGATTTCTTGTAAGCATAGATGCCATGCTGTTTCTTCTTCTGCTGTACACTCTGAATGCTACTGACGGCATACCCTCGGAGTGGTGGAAGAGGCTGATTATCGCAGTTCCGTTTACGGTAAATGCGGTTGTGGTTCTGGTGAACCTGAATTCACTTGAATACATTCAGGGAGTGACGACATCCTATTCAATGGGAGTTCCTGCATATACATGCTATGCCATGGCGGCATTCTACATACTGCTTACTTTTTTCCATGTCTTCAGAAGATGGAATTACATAGAGAGTCATAAGAAGGTCAATCTGCTTACCTGTCTTCTGGTGGTGGCGGGCGTGACTATGTATCAGATGATGGTTCCCGAATCTCTGATTTCCAGTATCGCCACAACCATTATCCTGACAGGGGTGTACGTAAACCAGGAGAACCCTGCCATGATTGAGCTGAGCAGATATCACAGCGAGATGGTTGTAGGTTTTGCGACTCTGATTGAAAATCGTGACCACAGCACAGGCGGACATGTAAAGCGTACAACTCAGTATGTTAAACTGCTGGCGGATGAGCTGAGAAGCCGGGGTTTTTATGCTGACGTCCTTACCAGGGACTATATGACTAATCTTCTTAAGGCCGCTCCTATGCATGATATAGGAAAGATTGCAGTTTCAGATACAATACTGCAGAAGCCGGGAAAACTTACAGATGAGGAATATGAACAGATGAAGCTTCACGCTGCGAAGGGCGGAGAGATTATTCAGGAAAGCTTCGGACGCATGGGCAATGAGGAATTTCTGGAGATGGCGAGCCAGATTACAAGATCTCACCATGAAAAATGGAACGGAAAAGGGTATCCTGATGGTCTGAAGGGTGAAGAAATTCCTCTGTGTGCAAGGATAATGGCTATCGCAGATGTGTTCGATGCGGTATCGGCTGACAGATGCTATCGAGCCGCTCTGCCTCTGGATACGTGCTTCGATATTATACGGAAGGGCAGAGGGGAGGACTTTGAGCCTCTTCTTGCGGATATTTTTCTGCAGCTGCGCGAGAAGATTGAGATGATTAAGGATTAGAAGTTGTAATACTGCAGTTATAACCGGTAAATTTGGGGTATAATGTTATTAAATAAGTATTTAGGAGGAAAAGATAATGTCAGTAATAAACATTAATAAAGATAATTTTGAAGCTGAAGTAATGAAGTCAGATAAGCCGGTTCTTCTTGATTTCTGGGCATCATGGTGCGGTCCGTGCCGTATGGTAAGCCCGATTGTTGATGAAATCGCAGAGGAGAGAACTGATATTAAGGTAGGCAAGGTGAATGTTGATGAGCAGATGGAACTTGCTGCAAAGTTCGGCGTTATGAGCATTCCGATGCTGGTTGTAATCAAGAACGGCGAAATTGTAAATAAGGCAGTAGGGGCAAGACCTAAACAGGACATCCTTGCTATGCTGTAGAGTTCAGACGACTGCAGGTTATGTCGCCTGGAGATGCGGCAAACTACTGAAGAATCTGCTGAAAAGAACATAAATTAGAAAATGCTATGCCCGCGGAAGGCCATGATGTGCCTGAAGCGGGCGTTTTTTTGTATAAGGAAAAACCCGCGTTTCATTCACGAATCACCCTCGAATTCAATGTCTCGTTAAACCGACGCTGTTGTTTACTCGTGCCGCCGGATAAAAGAATTATAACGCACTTTACGGCTCGAATCCGCCGATAAATAAGCAAAACACATCGTTTACGGCTTAGCCTACTTCAAAAGTTAACTCATCTTGAACTTCGACAGATATCCAAGAACAGCATCTATTTACTTTATTTGAAAAATAAGTCAAATATTACAAGAATTTATATGGAAATAACGTGTGAAACAACGATTCTGACGTTAAGCTGGGCATGTATGACTGATACTGGAGCCGTAGGGACGCCGTAATCTTAGTATTCCTTTCACAGGTCGGCGAATCCGAGCCGTAAACTAGTAAAAAGTCAAAAATGTCGGCGAATCCGAGCCGTAAATTTAAAAAAAATCAAGCAGGCCGGCGACTCGAAATTGAAACTTTTTATCTTACAGAGAACAGGACTTGGTTGTGAACCTTCCGCTTTATGCCATTGAAGAGATAAATGAAGAAATTAATAAAGTGTAAAATTCTTGTAATAAACTCACACTCAATATATAATATAACCAGATAGAAAAAACAATTGAAAGATTTTTCATCCTGAACCAAACCTGAACGGTAAGATCAGAATTTTCCTATTTTTGCTCGGGGGGGGGTACGACATCTTTATGAGTGGAAAAAATTCTTCTGGTATTTATGTAATCGATTCCTCGTTTAACATCGTTAGCTTTAATGAACAGATGAAAGAAAAATATCCGCTGATTAGGAAGAATGAAAAATGCTTTAAAGCTTTGATGAACGGGGATGAGCCATGTACATTCTGCCCCGTTGTAAACAATATAAAGGGTCCTCGTATGTATACGGATCCGCTCAGACATGTCAAGGAAACGATTGATGCTGTTGACCTTCCTCTGTCAGACGGCAGGATGGGATATGCTCTTGTGTTCAACAACGTTCTGGATGAACTGAACATGGCGCATGTAAGCTATTCCAAGAGACGGAAGCTTCTCGTATGCGAAAGCAGCGAGGACAACCGTGAAATTTTACGAAGTCTTCTTTCAGATGAATACGACATTCTGGAGGCTGCAGACGAGGAAGAAGCATTTAAGCTTCTGAACACGCACTATCGTGATCTTTCTCTGGTTCTTCTTGATCTGGGATTGCCAGAAGGCGGAAGCTACCGTATGATGAACAGAATAAGGGACGATGCAATGCTTCAGCCGGTACCGATTATCGTGACTACTGAGGCAACCGATATGGATGAAGAGGAGAAATGCCTTCAGATGGGAGCCGTTGACTTCCTGCTTAAGCCGATTCATCCTGTAATTGCAAAGCAGCGAATAAAGAACATCATTACTGTGAGAGAATCGACATCATTCCTTAGTGTATCGGAAATTGATGAACTTACAGGATTATATACAAGAGAGGCGTTCTTCCGATATGCACAGAGACTCATTGACACAAGTCCGGATGCCGAGTTCGATATGTTTATCGTGGATATCGAGGCATTCAGAAACGTTAATGAGAAATATGGAGAACAGGTTGGAGACCAGGTTCTGAAAGCACTTGCTGATTTCATCAGAAAAAAGACGCCGGATGGAATCTGTGCGCGCCTGAATTCCAATCTGTTTGCGGTAATACGTCAGGCGAATGCTGCAGATGACAAGGGAAAAGCTCAGGAAATGATGCTGGAATTTGCAGAGCAGGCACCGGTGCCTAATCTTGTTCTGAAAAACGGCATTTATGAGAACATAGACAAAACTCTGCCTGTATCCCAGATGTGTGACAGGGCGATGCTTGCCCTTAAGAGCATAAAGCATAAGCATGCAAGACGGGTTGCACTCTACGACGGGCCGGCCAGTCAGGAACTGCAGAGAAGTCAGGGCTACGAGTCGATATTCCGCAATGCCATTGAGCAGAAAGAGTTTGAGGTTCATTATCAGCCGAAGTATGAACCGTATACGGGAGAAATAGTTGGTGCTGAGGCACTTGTACGCTGGACCCATGACGGAAAGGTGATGTATCCCGGAGACTTCCTGCCTGTATTTGAGACTAATGGTATGATCAGCAACCTCGACGAATATGTCTTCCGCGAAGTGTGTGAATTTCAGCGCAAGCGGAGAGAGGCAGGCAATGAGCCTGTACCGATTTCAGTGAATATCTCCCGAGAAAGCATGTTTGATAACGATGTTCCTCAGAGATACAGAAAAATTGCAGAGGAAAACGGAGTTTCACCTGCGGATGTGCCTATTGAGATTACGGAGAGCGCAGCTGTAGGAGGCGTGGAGATTAAACCTATTGCAGATGCATTTAATGATGCCGGATTCTCCCTGCATATTGACGATTTCGGGTCTGGAAGGTCTTCTCTGAACGACCTGAATGTTCTAAGCATAGACGTGGTAAAGCTTGACAGGAGCCTGATAAGCTGTATAGGCGAAAAGAGGGGAGCACTTCTTCTGGCGCACACGATTGCACTAGGCAGAGCGCTCGGCCTGAAGCTGATAGCAGAAGGAGTGGAGGACGAGGAGCAGCTTAACTTCCTGAAG